>JBBRGL010000034.1:0-13872 GCA_038240675.1 Peptostreptococcales bacterium | reverse complement strand
CAGCGCTTCGCGTGGGACGGTTGTGGTACGGTCGTTGTGGGGCCGTTCAGCGCTTCGCGTGGGACGGTTGTATGGGAGTGATTGTTTTGGGGTCGAGACCCGTTTAGGTCACTTTATGCTCATGATTAGAGTGTCAAAAGTAAGTTTCTCGATTATTCATACACATATAGTGCCAGCTGAACATTCCGGAACTATATGCAGTATGAACAAGATCAACTACGTACTTTTGACACCCTAATCAATCTGCTATTCAGAAGACATAATCCCTTGCGTTGCAAGAGGACATGATCGCTTATTGACCACAGGTCTTTTTTTCGGACAACCTGTCCATTGACTGTTGAATCAACAGAGCGTATAGTAAAAGCATAGATACCCCCTGGGGGTATATTGACGTAATGGTGAAAGGAGAATATATGATTAATCAAACTTTTGAAATAACCGGTATGACCTGTGCTTCATGTTCTAGAGCAGTAGAGCGCACCAGTTTGAAACTTGCTGGGGTGACGTTGGCTCAAGTCAATTTAGCAACAGAGACACTGGTCATTCACTATGATGAAGCACTAATGAATTCAGATAACATTGTGGCTGCCATTGAAAAAGCAGGATACGGCGCGCTCATCGCTGTAGAGGACAAAAAAGTAACCATGCCTATTGAGGGGATGACTTGCTCAGCCTGTAGTCAAGCCATTGAGAAGAAACTCAAAAAGACCAATGGAATCACTTCCATCGAGGTGAATCTAGCCACCGAGCTAGCCCGTATCGTTTACAATCCCGAAGTGATTCGCATCTCAGAAATCAAACAAATCATCAAAAAACTCGGATATGAGCCCAAGGATTTAAAGGTAGAGCAAATTGTTGATGCCCATCAAGAGAAAAAAGTCGCGGAACTTAAGGCACTCCAGTTTAAACTCAAACTGGCAGCTGTTTTTTGTATACCCCTTCTCTATATTGCAATGGGACCAATGATCAGTTGGCTTTCTTGGCCAGTTCCCAATTTCATGGATCCCATGCAGTATCCACTAATCTATGTCTTGATCCAAATTGGACTTGTACTGCCTGTGATTTGGGCTGGTCGGAATTTTTATACTTTAGGCTTCAAGCATTTAATTTCTGGAAACCCCAATATGGATTCGCTCATTGCAGTGGGCACTTCAGCGGCACTGGTGTATAGCTTTTATTCGGTTTATCAAATCACCACATATGATTTTGCCGCAGTCGACCATATGTATTTTGAAACCGCAGGTGTGATTATTACCTTGATTCTGTTTGGCAAAACCCTTGAAGCTGTTTCGAAAGGGAAAACATCAGAGGCCATTAAAAAGCTTGTTGGGTTAACTCCAAAGACTGCACTGGTTCGAAGTTCTGACGGCGATATCGAAATGGCAGTTGAGGAAATTGAAAAAGGCGATGTGGTGATTGCAAAACCGGGTAGTAAAATTGCAGTCGATGGTGTCGTTATTGAAGGCTACACAAGCGTTGATGAATCCATGCTAACTGGTGAGAGTATGCCCGTTGAGAAGATTGTTGGTAGCAAGGTTTACGGTGCAAGTCTCAATAAAACAGGGTTGATATTATACAAGGCAGAAAAGGTAGGCAGCGAAACAGCTCTAGCGCAAATCATCCATTTGGTGGAAGAAGCTCAGGGAAGTAAAGCTCCTATTGCAAGACTTGCGGATATTATTTCAGGATATTTTGTGCCAATAGTCATCGGTATTGCTCTGATTTCAGGGCTGTTTTGGCTCACTTTAGGCGGAGAAAATTTGATTTTTGCCCTCAAAGTTTTCATAGCAGTCTTGGTCATTGCTTGTCCGTGTGCGCTGGGTCTTGCAACCCCCACGGCTATAATGGTCGGAACAGGACGAGGTGCTGAGCTAGGTGTTTTGGTGAAGGGTGGAGAAGCTTTGGAAACTGCTCATAAAATTGATACCATCGTCTTTGACAAAACGGGAACGCTGACAAATGGGACCCCAGAAGTGATGGATGCAATTTCCTTTGGGCCCTATACCAACGAAATGGTCCTTCAGTTTGCAGCGTCGGCTGAATACGGCAGTGAACATCCCCTTGGTGAGTCCATTGTGCGAAAAGCAGAGTCCCTAGGACTCAAAATCCACGATTCATCACAATTTGAGGCACTTCCAGGCAAAGGTCTAAGTGCAATGGTTCAAAACCAACGTGTCCTCATCGGAAACGGACCGTTGATGGCGCACTTCGGTATAGCTTTTTCAGAAGAACAAAGCAAGTTCGATGCATTTGCAGAAGAGGGTAAAACACCTATTTTCGTGGCTATTGGGGACAGTTTAGCGGGCATAATCACTGCCGCAGATGATCTTAAGCCTTCAAGTTTTGAAACGATCAAACAACTTCACAAAATGGGCATACAGACTGCTATGCTGACAGGTGATCATCAAAAGACAGCAGAAGCTATCGCTAAGAGAGTTGGGATTGACAGAGTATTTGCAGAAGTACTTCCGGGTGACAAATCGGAATATGTGAAAAAGCTTCAAAGTGAAGGACGAAAGGTCGCCATGGTGGGTGATGGTATCAACGATGCCCCTGCATTGGTTCAAGCCGACATCGGCATCGCCATTGGATCTGGCACTGATGTAGCCATTGAATCCGCCGATATTGTACTGATGAAAAGCGATTTGAGACAGGTTGTCACCGCTATTCGCATGAGTAAAGCCACTATGCGGACCATTAAACAGAATCTATTTTGGGCATTTTTCTACAATGTCATCGGCATCCCAGTGGCTGCGGGTGTCCTTCATCTCTTTGGAGGCCCACTCCTTAATCCAGTGTTCGCTGCCGCAGCAATGTCCCTTAGTTCGGTCTCTGTAGTGAGCAATGCCCTTCGATTAAAAGGATTTAAGGAGGTTTTATGAGCGAGGTGAGCTGTGAAGAATGTGGCGAAAAAATGACGTTGATGACGACAGCGTCCGACTGTAAAGGATGTAAACTGACTCAAAGGGCTCCTTCAGAAAAGAAACTGCTCATCCACAGGTGTAGCCGAGTGGAAGGGCAAATAAGAGGGATTAAACGCATGATTGAAGAAGATATTTACTGCGATGATGTGCTCAATCAAGTGGCTGCTGCTCAATCAGCCCTCAGTGCCCTCAGCCGGATATTGCTTGAGCAACATATGAAAAGTTGTCTTGTGGATCGCATCAAAAACAATGACGAAGCGGTCATAGATGAAATAATGGGCACCATCAATAAACTGATTAAATAGGAGGCGAAAGAAATGAAGAAAATTTATGTTTTGGGACTCGTCATCAGCGTCATTGCACTAGGTGTAGGATGTGCGCAGACGGATCTTGTGGGCAAAGTGGCCAGTAGCTCCTTTGCGTCACTTGTAGCCGAACTCAAAGATCAAGTTGTAGCAGTAGATCAACCCGCCGGATTTGAACTGAATTCCCCTGAAGGGCAAAAGTTTTTCTTGAGCCTAACACCTGAAAGCGGAACAGAAGACTTAAAGTTTGCTTTAAAAGCTGCCCCATTCATAATAGCTGGACTCGATCCTTCAAAATTAGGAGAGGGCTATGGCTATAACAAAAATACAGATACCCTCATAATCACCTCTGACTTAGGTGACAAAGCCCTTGGCACAACAAAAGAGGCTGGCGTCACAGGTGTATTTGATAAGATTGTCGCTATTTATAGAGACCGCGTTGGCTATCATACAAAATTAGACCATTACGGCGTTGGCTTTGGCAACGGCAATATGTTTGAATGGGCGAAAGACATGACTACAAATGACAAAGATATGGTATTTGTCCTCAATCCTGAACTGCTTCAAGCTGCAGGCGTAGACCCTTCAAAAGTTGAAGGCTGGGTCTATACAAAAGTAGAAGTTCTCGACGAAAACAATAAGCCAATTTTGGTGGATAAGCTTCTTCAGTTTTATAATTTGAGATAGTCCAAATGAGTAACAGGACTGACACTATGTTGGTCCTGTTTTCTACTTACCCCTCAAACGTTTCAACTTTTCAAGCCTGACCCCGTATCGGATCTCTGAGTTCTCCATCTTGGTCAGTACGGTTATTTTATTTACCTTCTACTTTCCAATTGAGCAACTTTCCGGTGTGTTTAATCCCGTTTTTATCGGGTATAATGGTTTCAAGAGGTGACGTCATGAAGAAATTTGTGTTGTTTGTATTGTGCGTTTTCTTGTTTGCATCTTGTGCCCCTAAGGCTGCAGTTACACCTGTGGCTAAAGAGCCTGTAGATATTTCATTTTTACATTATTTCTCCGAGCCACTGACTGGAGGCATCAATGAAATGGTGACTGTTTTTAACGAAAAGCAATCAGACTATTTGCTAAAGGCTGTTCCCCTTGATCACGAGGCCTTTAAACTCAGTATAGTTCAGGACTTGAAATCCGTCTCGCCGCCAGAGGTTTATTCCAATTGGGCTGGTGCAAGGGTCAAGTCAGTTATTTTAGATTTAGAGCCTATTGACGATTTGTGGATTAAGGGTGGCCTTGATGCTTATTTTGATCCTGTCGTTGTGGATTCTGCAGTGACATATAACGAACATAAGTATCTTGTGCCTATTACACAACACCTCGTCATCATGTATTATAATATAAAGGTTTTCAAAGATTTGGAACTGACACCACCCAAGACTTGGGATGAATTTCAGAGGGTTTGTGCGGTTGTCAAGGCAGCTGGGATAACACCAATTGCTCTCGGTTCAAAAAATAAATGGCCCGCTCAGTTTTGGTTTGACTATTTGCTTATAGGATCTGCCGGTGAGGCGTATCGGAATCGATTAATGACAGGGAAAGCATCCTATATGGATCCTGAAGTTGAAAAGGTTTTCGGCGTTTTGTCAGAAATGATCGGAAAAGGTTATTTCTCGGACAAACCTGAAGCACAAGATTGGTACGAGTTGCCCTTGGCAGATTTCGCTACAGGCAAATCGGCGATGACGCTAATGGGGACTTGGGCCAATAACGTCCTTGACAATGCACCCCACAATTTGAAGGCACTTGAGGACTATGATTATTTCTTGCTTCCGAATATTGACGCAGCTCTGCCACAGATTTCACTTGGGCCAATAGATGGGTTGGTGATTCCCAAAAATGCGAAGCATGTGGACGGAGGCAAAGCGGTTCTCTCATTCATGGCAAATGTCGAAGCCCAAAAGGCGATGTCTCAAGGCTCAGGGGGATTGTCACCTAATACTCAACTGGATCATTCAAGTTATACACCTATACAAATAAAACTTTCAAAAGACATTGAAGAGGCCAAAGGCTGGGCATTCAATTATGACCTTTCAACACCACCTGAAATAGCAGAAATTGGTCTTGACTTATTTAAAGATTTTTGGAGCTATTCTTCTGATTACAAATATTTACTCAAAGAAGCCAACGTGAAAATCGAAAAAGTTTGGGATGTGCTAGGGCGTGATTAGATGACGATGAGTCGAAGAGTGATTATTGGTTACCTGATAATAATAATTTCGCTGGTGCTTTTTGGAGCATTTGTTCAGTATGCCTTTTTTGAGATTAGTGCCTTTAGTGTAGAGCGGCAAAAGCTGAATGATATACAGGCTTTGGTTGTCAAAATCAAATCAGATACGCTGAATTATCAAACGACTAATGAAAGACAGTACATTTACACTGTGAATGATGGAATCAAATCCTTCAACACGCTCTACAAAGGATCACATTTCAACAGATTATCTCACGATTTAGACCAGAAGGTTATTCTTATTATGACTGAACTCAATGGCTTTATCGAGGTGCTTAATAACTATATGGTTTTGAACGATCAGTTGTTTGCGCTCAATACTCAAATGACTCAGACAACAAATGAGATGATTGAACTCATAAGTGCCTATAAAAAAGATCTGAATGGCCACACCTTTGTATTCTATGTGGATCTTATGGATATTTTGATGAAAATTAACAACACCCATGATCAGAAGAATGGACGATCTGAACGTTTAGATAAAAATCATCTTGAAGAAGTTGCAAGATTAAACCAAATTGCGGATGCGTTAATCAGCAGCAAGGGTGATTTGTCTATGAAGCTTTTGGGAGCACGGATAAAAAGCTTGGGAGAGAAACACAGCGAATTTTACGACAAATTGGTTCTTTATAACAGTGAGGAAGCGCATTTTGAGCACTTACTGACTCAGTTGACGACTAACATTGATGAAATTGTGAGCCAAGTTATGGTCCTAGAAAAAGGTGTTTTTAAAGAAAAAAATCAGTCGATAATTTATTTTTCGGTTTTCATTTTAGTCTTTGCCGTAGTCGTAGCGACTTACACCAGTCTAACGATCACTTTCAGAATGAAGAATAATTTTAATCATTTGATTGAGGTGACACAACTTATTTCTTCGGGTGGCTATACAAAACGAGTAGGGTTTTCGGATGATAGAGATGTTGAGCTGTTAGGCAGTAGCATCAATGAAATGGCTTTGAAGTTAGATGAATCTCGGCATAAGCTGGAGGAATATAACAATCGGTTAATCATCATGGTAGAGGACAAAACAAAGGAACTGAATGATGCGAATGTGGAGCTTGAAGCGATCAATGACAGCTTGATGGTAGAGAAAGAAAGATTGTCTATTGCGGCTATGACAGATTACTTGACACAACTTAAAAATCGTGGGTACTTGGTGGATTTCTTGAGGCAGCGTATCGAGGAATTTAAGCGTTATGACAAACCTTTTAGTATTTTGTTGCTGGATGTCGATCGTTTCAAAGACGTCAATGATACTTACGGCCATCAAGTGGGGGATACGGTGTTGAAAAGTATATCGAGTGTGATCTTGTCAGAAATTAGACATTCGGATGTGGCAGGGCGGTATGGCGGCGAAGAGTTTTTAGTGATTTTGACAGACACGCCACTCATGGAAGCTATTTTTGTCGCTGAGCGTATTCGTGCGAGTATTCAAGATTACCCTCATGAAGAGAAGAATCTCAAAGTGACCATTAGCGGAGGCTTGTTGACCTACAGATCTGAAACTGAAGATGAAGTACTACAGAAGGTTGATGCTTTGCTTTATGAAGCTAAGGCTCAGGGGCGAAACAAAATTGTCGCAGATGACTATGTATAAAAAATATATTAAACGGTATAGAATGCCTTTTTCAGCTTCAATTCTCGTTTTGGGTTTTGAAGCTTTTTGTGATTTGCTTCAACCCACATTGTTAGCACTGCTCATTGACCGAGGCGTCGCCATGGGAAAACTGGATGTCGTCGTGCACTATGGCTTTCTCATGATTGTAGTAACAGCCATTGGCGCTGTGGCGGCACTGACTCGAAATGTGATTTCAGCCCGGGTTTCTTACGCGGCGAGTCATGAGCTTCGGCGAGATTTGTTTGATCAAATTGTCAAAATGTCACCGACTCAGCGGCTTGAGTTTGATCAGGGAACGCTTATGAATCGGCTGACAAATGACGTCACTCAAATGCAAAACTTTGTAACGGGCCTTATGCGCGTTTTTTTGAAGGCACCTTTTTTAGGCATTGGCAGTATGATTATGGTGTTTCGCCTCAGCCCAGAATTTGCTGTGGTTTTTTTTGTTTTACTGCCCATAATGGCCGTTCTAATGACCCTCAATTTGAAGTATGGGTTCCCGCTCTACATTAAAGTTCAAGAGTCCGTGGATGCTTTAAATGAGCGTTTGCGGGAGTTTTTTTCAGGGATACGGGTCGTAAGGGCCTTTAATCGCTTTGGCTTTGAAACCGAAAAATTTGAGCATGTCAATGCCGAAAGTGCAAAACGCATGGGCAGAGCCATGCGGGTACTGTCAATATTTGGACCTTCCATGAGTCTCGTGATCCAGCTCAGCGTCGTCTACGTGCTTTTTAAGAGTCGGCTATGGGTGACAGAGGGACAGATCGGACTTGGAATGCTTTTGGCGTTTATACAGTATATGCTTCAATTTTTGTTTGCCATGATGATTATCACGCGGGTTTTCAATTTGCTTGTGCGGGCCAAGGGCTCTGCTATGCGTGTAAGCGAAATTCTTGCCCTAGTCACAGACGAGGAACCCACTCAAGTCTTTGAGACAGAGAAAAAAACATTTAAAACCATTCAGTGGCAAGATGTTAGCTTTGGCTATCTACAAGGTCAGATGATTCTAAAAGAGGTGAATTTCACTATAAAAGCAGGGAAAAAGTACGGTGTTATTGGTGGTACGGGGTCTGGAAAATCAACGCTTCTACAACTCCTCATGGGATTTTATAGTCCCACAGTGGGCTCATTTAAAATTGATGGGGAAGCGGTCTCCCTTAACGCTTTAAAAAAATTCAGGTGTAGCTTTGGGTATGTGGCACAGGATTCTTTTTTATTTTCGGGAACAATTGAAGACAATTTAAAATTTGGAAACCCGGACGCTACCACAGCCGAAATGGTGGAAGCATCTGAAATTGCACAAATCTATGACTATATTGAAGAGAGTTCGCTGGGTTTTCAAACGGCTATAGGAAGAGGTGGCATAACTGTTTCAGGAGGCCAAAAGCAGCGGCTTGCAATAGCCCGGGCGCTCTTGATGAAACCACAGCTACTGATCTTAGACGACAGCACAAGTGCACTGGATAGCTTGACTGAATACAATTTTAGAAAAGCACTGATGGAGAGACGTCCACTCATCACTACGCTTTTTGTCAGTCAGCGGGTTTCAAGTATAATGGACGCTGAGTGCATTGTGGTTCTGTCGGAGGGGCGTATTAGTGCGGTAGGTCGACATGAGGCCCTTTTGTATGGCTCCTCAATTTACAGTGAGCTTTATGACATTCAGTTAGGTAAAGGGGTGAGTTATGACGAATCCCTCTAAAAAATCCCCAGTACAAGAAAGACGTGAGTATCCCATTAAAGGCATGCAAAACAAAGGTCACTTTGATCGGTTTAAAAAAGGTCCAAAGCCGAAAAAGGTAATGAAGACTATCCAATCACTATTTTCTTATTTAAAGACCGAGCGAGCTGTTCTTGTTTTCGTCGTTATACTTGTGCTGATTCAGGTCACCAGTAGCCTTGTAGCACCACGTTATATCGGTATTTGGATAGATGCTCTAAGCAGGAATATGGTCAATGGCGAAACCATCAATCTCAGTCTCCTCAGCGTGATTTTGATGAGTTATTTGGTCGGTGGACTCAGTAGCTGGCTTCAAAATTATATGGTTGCAGGAAGTACCCAAAGAATTATGAAACGCGTTAGAGGGGAGCTATTTCAAAAATCGACAAAACAGCCCTTGTCATTTTACGACTTAAATCCACATGGCGATACTATGAGTCGATTGACAAATGACGTCGAGCTTATGTGTTCAGCTTTAAATGATGGATTTTTGCAGCTGATATCCGGCATTTTGATGCTAGTGAGCGCATTCATCCTCATGCTGATGATCAGCTTGCCTCTGACTTTTGCGACCTTGCTTATTTTACCCCTCATAGCACTGCTCACGCAGACCATCACCAAAGTGACACGACCTGTTTTCAAACAGCAGCAACAGGCCATAGGTCAACTGACGGGTATTATTGATGAGACACTTACCGGTCTGACAGTGGTGCAGGCATTTGGACAGGAAGAAAAAATGAAAGAGGCCTATTCAAAACAAAATCAAGCACTTTATGATACAGGGCTAAAGGCGCAAATTTGGACAGGGCTTCTGATGCCTTTAATGAACGTCATCAATAATTTAAGCTATGCTGTCATTGGTTTCTTTGGGGGAGTTCTTGTGCTCAACCGTGCTTTGACCATCGGTCAGCTGACAAGTTTTATCAACTATTCGCGCTATTTAATCCGCCCGATCAATGAAATTGCAAGTACCTATGCATCCTTTATGTCATCACTGGCTGGGGCAGAGCGCGTGCTCGAAATGTTGGATTTGCCTGATGAAGATTCGCCGCCTCAATTGTTTTCACTCACTGGAGAAAGTGGCGGATGTATTGAGTTTTTAGAGGTATCTTTTGGGTACAACGCGGAGAATTGTATACTGGATTCGGTGAGTTTTCGGGTTGACCCCGGTAAAAAAATAGCCCTAGTAGGTCCTACCGGTGCAGGGAAAACAACGATAGCAAGCCTGCTTTCAGGTTTTTATACACAAACCAGTGGAGAAATTCTCATTGATGGCAAGCCGCTGAAAAACTACTCAAGGCAAAGCCTCAGTCATGGTTTTGCCATAGTCCTTCAAGATTCTTATTTGTTTGAGGATACCATTATGAATAATATTCGCTATGGACGCATGGAAGCAACGGATCAAGAGGTTATTGAGGCCGCAAAAAAAGCTCACGCCCATGGGTTTATTCAAAGGCTTCACAAGGATTACCAACACTTATTGTCGCAAGGCGGCGACAATTTGAGCAGTGGTGAAAAACAACTGATTTCCATTGCAAGGGCTATGCTTGTAAGTCCCCTGATTTTGATCTTAGATGAAGCGACCAGTAGTGTGGATACAGGGACAGAAAAAGAAGTACAGAAAGCCCTTCACAAATTGATGAAAAATAGAACGAGCCTCATTATTGCCCATCGGCTAAGCACCATCAGAGACGCAGATGAAATAATCTATGTCGTGAAGGGCAAAATTATTGAAAGAGGGAGTCACGAGGCCCTTATGGACCAAAAGGGTCAGTATTATCAACAGTATGTGCATCAGTTTGAGGGTTTTGAAGAGTAGATAAATCGAGAAACGCCCTTTTGAGCTCTAACCTCAAGACAATAGAAATAAAAGCCATAACTTCGACTGAAAGAGTCCGATGTTATGGCTTTCTTATTTGATTAGAGTGTCAAAAGTAAGTTTCTCGAATATTCATACCACATATAGTTCCAGTTGAACCATCCGGTACTGTATGCGGTATGAATATAATCAACTGAGGGCTTTTGACACCCTAACCATCTTTTGATTTTTTAGAAAAGGTCTTTTCTATAAGTACGGCGCCGATGAAAAACACGATTAGATTGGATTTTTTTTGAAATATTCTAAAAATTTCACGACTAAATCAGGGTCGAATTGAGTGCCGGAACAAAGCAAGACTTCATTGATCGCTTCATCATGACTGATTGCTTTTCTATAGGGACGATCATTGGTCATGGCGTCAAAGGCATCAACCAAACTCAAAATACGACATTCGAGAGGTATCTCAATACCAGAGAGCCCGAGGGGGTAACCAGTGCCATCCCATTTTTCATGATGTTTACAAATTAAATTTGAAATGCCCATTAGCTCTGGCGAGGCTGAAGCAATTCTTTGCCCTATGGTTGTATGCGTCTTCATAATATCCCATTCATCTGGCGTTAATGGCCCTTCTTTTTTTAAGATATTATCGGGGATTCCGACTTTCCCTAGATCGTGAAATTTTGTAAGAAGTGTCAGTTGATCTAATCGATGTTGTTCTAACTGCATCATATGACCAAGTTCACTCGCTAAGACAGTCATACGATCTGCGTGACCTTCAGTGATATAATCCTTGGCTTCAAGTGTCTTCATCAAGGCTTTCACTAAACCGCTTTTTCCACTGCTTTCTTTAAGAAGTTTGTGGTTGTACATGTTGTGATCGGCGAGTTGGTATAGTTGTGAAAAGCGAATTGGATAGCTGTTAGAATATGATATGCCAAAAGAAACAGATATTTCATAAGGCATGGCTTCATTTAATTCTGCAATATGCCTTTGAAATGTTTCACATTTTTCTTCAATTAACTTATGGCCAACATTTACGTATATAGCGCCAAATTCATTGCCGCCGATACGACTTAATATTGCAGCTTCTTTAAAACATGTCTTTAATGTTGTTGCAACGTATTCAATAACTTTGTCACCTTCGAAGTGTCCAAGCGTATCATTGATATTTTTAAGCCCATCAATATCAAATACAATCAAAGCCAGCGTATCGGCTGTATTATTTTCAAAGGACATGACGGCTTCTTCGAATTTTCTTCTGTTGTAAAGTCCTGTACTGCTATCTGTTTCTGTCATAACTCTAAGTTTGTTCTCAAAAGAGATGCGCTCAGTCATGTCGCGGATAATAATTAGAACTTCTCCTTGCTCAGTTAACTGAAATCTCGCTTCGAAGTGTTTTTCTTCGTTGCTGACAGTTATCGAAAAAGTACTGATTTCAGGGGATCTACTGTCAAGCACTTGATCAATACCTTCATTTAAACACGCAGAAATAAGCTTGTTTCTTAAAAAATTTAAGAAAAGCGAAGCATCCATTTTTGAAGATGTCGAAAACGGTGTCATATGATGGCTGGCATTGCTAATTAACAAAATATCTGGAATGGCCATCATGAGGGCTTGATTTCGACTTCTCATTTTTTCGAGGGTGTTTATATTGTCTTGAAGTTCAGGATAATAATTCTTCCGAAAAGAACTTTCGCCAAGACCTATTATTGATTCACGCGTTAATGGGTTTATTTTTCTGGAATACGTTGACATATATTTGCTTTACCTCATCATAAGTTAAATCTTTGGGATTGGTCACCATACAAGGATCTTTCAGTGCACCTAATGTCATAACATCGAGAAGGTCTTCATAGATTGAGTCATATTTAATATATGCTGGTATTTTCACCATTTCTCGTAAATCTGATATTTTGGTAGTTAGTGCCTTTTTAATCGAATGTACGTCAAGTGTGTGAGTATCGATACCGATTGCGGTCGCTATGTGGGTATACTTTTTCGATGCAGCGTCAAAATTCAAATTGATAATGTGCTCAAGTAAAATACTATTGCATTCGCCATGAGGTAAATCAAGCACTCCGCCAAGACTATGCGCCAGTGCATGTACGGCGCCTAAACTAGCATTCGAAAAAGCAAATCCAGCATGTAAAGAACCTTTGAGCATCTTATGCATGGTTTCAATGGTGCGATCGGGTTTGATTGCTAATGGCAATGTTTTATAAATTAATTCAATTGCATTTAGTGCATGCACATCCGTTAAGGTAGAAGACGCATTGGATACATAGGCTTCAATCGCATGCGTTAGAGCATCCATACCCGTGCAAGCTGTGAGATAGGGATCCATCGTCATCAATGGAACAGGGTCAATGAGTGCCAAATCCGGAACCACTTTTTTGCTGATGATGGCTTTTTTTATATGTTCTTGAGAGTCCAAGATGATGGCAAATTGAGAGATATCTGCAGCTGTTCCAGCGGTTGTAGGGATACATACTAATGGTGGACCAGGGAGAATAATTTCATCAACGCCGACATAATCCAGTATATGCCCGCCATTTGTTGAGACGATGCTGATGCACTTAGCACAATCCATAGGGCTGCCACCGCCGATAGCAACGATACTGTCACAATCTTCAGCTAAAAAAAGTTCGGCACCTAACATAGATTCATAATCTTTTGGATTGCATGAAATATCATTAAAAATAATATGTTGAATATCAGCCTTACTAATTACTTCAATAATTTTGTGAAACCATGGTTGAATTGAAACCTCTTTATCTGTGACAATCATTGTTTTTTTTGTGCCAAAATGTTTTAAGTATTGTCCAATTAAAAGGCTTGAGTCGTAGCCCAAGACCACTTCGGGCACCACAAATTTGCGTAACTCCAAGTTTGCGTTCAAAGGTCACCTCGTTCTAATATTTGATAGGAATGAGAACATTCGTATAATATCTCTAAGAATATTATTACCCAATAAATAAGACTAAACACATTAACGTAAATGTTTTTTACCTAAATTCCACGTGCTGACCTACTTAAAGAAGAAATGGAAGCACTCGCTCAAGTGTTTGTTAAGTATCTGGGTATTGAGACTTCATTAAAGTGCATGGATAGTTTAATGGTTTCATCCAGCGCTAAGAAAATGTCTCGCCTCGAAATTGTCTATACTTGCGTTGCAAATATGGTAAAATTGATCCATCAAACAGGCGAGATTCAGTATCTGGAATCACTTGAGCATTATCTT
>JBBRGL010000033.1:0-13892 GCA_038240675.1 Peptostreptococcales bacterium | reverse complement strand
GTAGTAGGAGCACTTTCGATGTTTGCTTTTAGCTTGGGCACTGTGCCTCTCATGTTTGGGTTTGGCGCACTCAGTTCACTTTTAAGCAAGAAGTCCACTAAGAGCATGATGAAAGCAAGCGCAGCCCTGGTCATTGTATTGGGGATGGTCATGTTTCAAAGAGGCGTAGCTTCAAGTGGTATACCACTGATCAATTATCAAGTCAGTGCCCTAAGCGATGAAGAAACACAGTCAAGTGCAACGCTTATTGATGGCGTACAGACGCTTATTCTTGAAGTGACTACAAAGGGTTATCCTGAGTTCGTGATTCAAAAAGATATACCAACAAAGATCAATTTTCATGTCACAAAAGAAAACTTAACAGGTTGCAACAACGTAATCCGAATCCCGGAATTCATGATTGAGAAACAATTAGAAGTCGGTGACAATTGGATTGAATTCACACCTACAAAGAGTGGAACTTTTCCATATAGCTGTTGGATGGGGATGATAACAAGCAAAGGAACAGTGATTGAATAACAAAAATGATATCTGGAGGAGAAGAAAATGAAAAAAGCACTATTAGTCGCACTTGCTCTCGGAGGAATACTGGTCCTTGCGGGATGCCAAGCAACAGATGTGGTTGGAAAAGTAGCGGTAACGTCGTTTGAATCAGTCATCACTGTAGATCCAGCACAAGTATCTTTTGATGAAATGAATAACGGATGGGCATTGTCATCACCCGGAGGTGAGCGGTTTGTGTGGGGAAAAGATTTCAGTTCAGTAGACAAACCAGATTTTATGATTGAACTGGATGCTACTCCTTTCGTTGAAGCAGGACTTGATGGTGAAAAGCTAGACAAAGCAATGTATCTCTTCAATCCATCAACAAATATTCTCATGGTACATTCTGAAATTGGTACCGATAAACTCGGAGCTTCAGACACTACAAAACCGATGGATACTTTTAAAGCTATAGTAACGGCTTATCGTGATACCATTGGCTACCATGAAAAATTGGATCATTACGGTGTAAAAATGGGTGGCGGGAACATGTTTGAGTGGGCAAAAGATATGAACACGAATGATATAGATATGGTGTTTGTACTTGACCCAAAAGCACTCATTGATGCTGGAGTAGATCCAACAAAAGTTGTAGATTGGAAATTTGCTCAGGTTGAAGTTAAAGATGATGCAGGCAAACCAATTGTAGTCGATAAATTTTTAAAACCTTATAATCTTAAGTAAAGTAAACAGCCCTCCTTCATTCATTTTTGTGAAAGAGGGTTAAGTTAATTTGACGACTTAGCAATTGACTAACCGTTTAGTAGTAAATGGATTTCAAATGAACAAAGATGGAGAGATTAAAGATCATTCAACGCCGCTGGTTGAATCTAATTTTGATTTTTCGTCGAGGTAACGGTTTAAGGCGTCTTTATAGGCGACTATGATGGCCTTTTGTGAGCTTCCCCAGTATCTTTTGCGGATACGATCGACGATTTTGGGGCTATATTCAGAAAAAAGTTGTCCGACGAAAAGCTCTCGAACGAAATCTTTTGTTTCTTGGAGCATGAAGGAGCCGCCAACGTTGACGATTGTGTCATCGATGGTATCCACCATAAAAGCCAAAAAAAAGACACTGTACTGATCTGTAATAGGGTTGTCTGAGCTGGTTTTGCTATGTCCTACCACATAAACGACGCTTTCATTATACACTGCGATCCTCCAAGTTGAAGTTTTGATAAGAAAAGTATACAAGATGTCAACTGAACAAGGAAGAGAATTTTCAGAAAATTTGATCTGGGGTACAATGTGAAATGGAAAAGGTCCTGAAACACTGCATCTTTAGAACGGCATAGTGATGAGAAGGGTTGTTCGGCGCTTCGCGTGGGACAGTAGTGGGACGGTAGTATTCGGGTGATTGTTTTGGGGTCTCATCCAGTTCTATTCAGAAGACATAATCCCTTGCGTTGCAAGAGGACATTATCGCTTATTGACCACAAATTATCAGAAAATTTGATCTGGGGTATGGACAAAGTGTGGAGGGCGTGTTAACATTTAGATAATTTCAAAGACATTTTGTTTGCCTGTTAGGATGTGTTCCATCATTGACATCGGTAAATGAGACCCAAAATATTTTCATATTTGGGTCTTTTTTTGTTTTAAAGACAAGGGATATTCTGGGAGGTTTGTATATGTTTCATTGGGATGCACATTCAGTTTTGGGGAACCTTCTAGAGCGTGGATCGGTGTACATTGTGGACATGAAGTCAAGTGCTGTTTTGTTTGAATGGGCAAAGGACAAGGTACACCCTTCAGCAAGTATCATTAAACTTCAGGTTATGGGGGCGTGTTTTTGCCTAGTGGATCAAGGGGCGCTTAGGCTTGATGAACGGATTGTGGTGCCACAGGAAGAGCGGGTGACTTACAGTTTGGTGTCGGAGATGTCTCAAAGTGAGTATGCTCTTTATGATTTGATACATTTGATGATCGTTCTCAGCGACAATACAGCGACAAACCTAATCATCGACCGTATAGGCATGGAAAGTGTCAATCAGTTGTGTAGGGATCTTAACATGGAGAGCACTGTTTTGGGGCGTAAAATGATGGACTTTGACGCTGAAAAAGAGGGACGCATCAATAGGACTACCGCTTTTGATCAATATCTTTTTTTTCGTGCACTGGAAGTGGGAGATTATTGGTCTGCGAATGCGATAGAAGCAATGCGCCGTATCTGTGGACATCAGAAAGACACGTCCATGATTAGACGGAGGCTTCCTGAAAACATAGTTGTTCTTCATAAAACGGGTTTGTTAGACGATGCACAGCACGATGTTGGTTTGATGCAGACGGATCAAAGAGAAATCTTCTTTGGCATCATGCTGTCGGATTCTCAAGATATGTTAGAGGGATTTAGAACGATTGGCCACATTGGCGAGTTGCTCTATGCAGAAATGGAGGCAATATGAAAGGGATTATAATCAAAGGACGTTCGGATATGAAGGATTTGCCTCTTGTTGAAAGTTGTCTGTCAGACGAGTTGCTGTATGGCATGACGGTTGAAATTCTGGATAAAGTCAGTGAAGAGTGGTATTTTGTAAATGCCTGCTACGGTTACAAAGGAATGGTGCGTTCGGAGGATATTTTAGAGGATGTAACCCGGGCACAAAAGTGGGAAGAGTGTGCACTAGGCCTTATTACGGCACCCTTTTGCGATGTAGTCCTGACGCCGAGCTATAAAAATATCCCCCTTATCACCCTGCCGAGAGGATCAAAGTTCATTTTGACGGGGGAGCTGTCAGAGGATTGGCAGGGAGTGGAACTTGCAAATGGCATTTGTGGATGGATACGCAAAGAGCATTTTAGAAATACCTCAAAACGAGAGGACACGCCTCTAAGGCAGGCCATTATTACAGACGCCATGAGGTACATGGGGTGTTCTTACCGCTGGGGTGGCAAATCCCCAATGGGTATCGATTGTTCAGGATTGACCTTTATGAGCTACTGGATGAATGGCGTGACGCTCTATAGGGATGCTGTCCCCGAAGAATTCAAGGGCTTAAAACCCATATCACGACTAGCCCTACGCCCTGCAGATTTGATTTTCTTCCCGGGGCACATTGCACTCTATCTTGGTGGTGACCGGTATATCCACGCTACAGGCAAAAACGGCGCCGTCGTCATCAACAGCTTAAACCCAGACCACCCAGAATACCGTGATGATTTGGCGACAGAAATCACCTATATTGGGACGGTGATGGACGAGTGAGTGTAAAAACGACGAGCATTCTGGCATTACTTGTGGCAGCTTTTTTCTGGGGATCGGCGATTGTGGTCCTCAAACTGGCCCTGGGTCAAATGAATGGCGATTCGCTCATGTTGATTCAATTTGTGATAGCCGCTATTTTACAGGGCTTGGTATGCTGGAAAAAGAAAATTCGCATTGGAAAGTCGGATGTACTTTGGGGTGTCATGATCGGCGTACTGATGTATGGCATTTTTGCAGCCCAGATTCAAGGATTGCTTTATAGTACAGCAATTAAACAGGCTTTTATTTTAGGAACGAACATTCTTTTTGTACCGCTGATCTGGTGGATGGTCTCTGGAGACAAGCCAGGTCTCAGCAACCTCCTCGGGATACTGAGTGGCATGGTGGGGATTTTGCTTCTAACCCGTCCTTTTGGACAATCAGGACTGAATATTGGGGATTTATGGTCTCTGGTGTGCGCCATATTCATTGCTGCGCAGGTGGTTACAATAGGCCTATCCGCTAGAAAGACGTCGGGGAGCGGAATGGTATGGATACAGTTTATAACGGCTGCCGCCTTGTTTGGATTTACGGGGTGGAAAGGTGCCCTTGTGGTTTTTACAGACAGCGGGATGACGATTATGCCCTATATACTCTACATGTCAATATTTCCAACGTTTTTGGCTTTCGGTTTTCAAAATAAGGCCCAAGCACATCTTCATCCTTCCACTGCTTCCCTGCTTTTGACCTTTGAAACTGTCTTTGGGAGCATGCTCGCTTTGATTGTTTTTGGTGAAGCCTTTACACCGTTTATGATAGCTGGAAGTGTATTCATTATCGCGGCTATCTTGCTTGCAGAATTAAAACCCTTTGATATGAAAGGAGGCGTAGGGAGGATTACTTAGTGTGGAGAAAGTACAATCAAATTTAAGGAGGACTCACGTGAAAAAGGGAATAAGTATTTTATTGGTATTGGTATTGCTCTTATCAACTGCAGGCTGTGCAAAACCGGTGGCAACAACCGTAAGCACGCCACAACCGACCACTTCAGGCGTTCCAGCTACTCCAGCCATTGAACAAACATTAGTGATCAACATGGGTGAGGACGTCAAAACTTTAGACCCCGCATTGAATAGTGCACTTAACGCTGGCTCGGTTATCATGAATACTTTTGAAGGTTTGATGAAGACAGATGCAAATAATAAAGCAATTCCGGGCATCGCAGAGAAATATGAGGTCAGTGCAGATGGAATGGTTTATACCTTTCATTTGCGCGATGCCAAGTGGTCAGATGGCCAGGCAGTAACGGCGGGAGATTTTGAATATTCTTGGAAAAGGGCGCTTTCCCCTGAGCTCGCTTCTGAGTATTCCTTCCAGCTATACTATCTCAAAAATGGAGAAGCTTATTTTGAAGGCACTGGATCTGCAGATGCAGTAGGTGTTAAAGCCATTGATGAAAAAACGCTACAGGTTACTTTGGAATCCCCAACACCTTATTTTCTTGAGCTGACGTCTTTTTATACTTACTTCCCAGTCCGTAAGGATATGGTTGAAAAGAATCTTGAGACGTGGGGGAGTGACCCAACGACAGCTATTGGAAACGGTCCATTTAAATTACAAGAATACAAAACAGGATCAGAACTTGTTCTTGTCAAAAATCAAGCTTACTATAATGCTGATGCAGTCAAATTAGAAAAAATCACGATGCTGATGATCAATGATACAGCGACAGCCCTTACAGCGTATGAGTCAAATGAAGTGGATGTTCTTGATGAACTTCCTAACCAAGAAATTCCCAATTTAATGGCAAGCAATGACGAATTTTTGGTTTTACCTTATCTCGCCAATTACTATTATCTGTTTAATACAAAAGAAAAGCCCTTTGATGATGTTCGAGTCAGAAAAGCACTTTCTTTAGCCGTTGACCGACGCGCTTTGGTCGACACTATTCTGAAAGATGGATCAACACCTGCGTCGGGTTTCCTTCCTTACGGACTCAAGGATTCTAACGGCGAAGACTTTAGAGAAAAAAATGGCAACTTTTATATTGATCCTGAAAAGGCAGATTTAGAACAAGCCAAAAAACTTTTAGCAGATGCAGGCTATCCGGATGGCAAGGGTTTCCCTAAAGTTCAGCTCCTCTATAATACATCTTCAACCCATAAAACCATTGCTGAAGCCATTCAAGAGATGTGGAAAAAGAATCTCGGCATCGATTTAGAAATGACAAATATGGAATGGGCAGTTTTCCAATCGACACTTTCTGAAGGCAAATTTCAAGTCGCTAAAGCAAACTGGTTTGGAGACTATGTTGATCCTATGACTTTCCTTGATTTATGGACCAGCGATTCAGGCAAGTCCTATACAGGATGGGCAAGTCCAGCATATGATGAAGCAATTGCCAACGCAAAAAAAATGTCAGGTACGGAGAGAGATCAAAATCTTTATAAAGCTGAAGCACTTCTTATGGAAGATGCCAGCGTTATGCCACTCTACTACTATGTGGATACAATGATGGTGAAGAAAAAGGTTCAAGGATTGAGAAAAACAATGTTGGGATATTTCTACTTTGACGCAGTGGAAATCACCCAATAGGGGGAGATAAAATTGAAAATTAGTGAATTTAGAATTGGCCGAACGGACTTTCCGCTCATTAAGCCCTTTAAGACTGCACTGAGAGAGATTTCTGTCGTAAGTAATTACGTCGTTGAGCTCATCACTGATTCAGGCCTAAAAGGCATAGGAGCAGCATCGCCGACAGAGGTCATCACAGGGGATACAGCAGAGAGTATAGTGGGTTCAATACAATTTTTATGTGCGCGTTTGATTGGTCAAGACGTCATGGACTTCAATCGCTGCATCGCTTTGGTTCAGGATAGCATGGTTGGGAATAGTAGCGGTAAAGCGGCTGTTGACATTGCCCTCTACGATTTGCGCGCAAAAGCAATGGGGTTGCCACTCTATCAGCTATTGGGCGGTGGAGAGACTGCATTTGAGACAGATATGACCATCAGCGTCAACGAAGATGCTGAAATGGTCAAGGATACACGCGAAGCTGTTTCGGCAGGGTTTCGTATTCTAAAAATCAAGGTTGGCAAGTCCCCAGCTGAGGACGAAGAAAAGATTCGGCAAGTATTCAAGGCTGCAGGTGATGGCGTGAGGCTACGCATTGATGCCAATCAAGGCTGGACTGCAAAAGAGGCAGTGGCTATTATGAAAAATTTAGAGCACAGCAATATACCTATTGAGTTGCTTGAACAGCCTGTTCCCCATTGGGATATGGAGGGACTGCGGTATGTAAGAGAGCGGATCAATACGCTTGTCATGGCGGATGAGAGTGTATTTTCGCCTCGAGATGCCCTCCGGTTAATCAGGGAGACTGCCTGTGATGCTTTAAACATCAAGCTTATGAAATGCGGTGGCATCACTGGGGCACTGGGTATACTGAAAATCGCAGAAGCGGCTGGAATCCCGTGTATGATTGGTTCAATGATGGAAGGTCCTATCGGTGTATCCGCTGCTGCTGCAATTGCCTGTAGTTTTAAGGGCGTTCGATTTGTGGATTTGGACGTCCCACTCATGGCGGCTAAAACCACTATAGAAGGTGGTGTCCGCTATGAAGGTCGCACAGGTTTCTTATCAAGTCAACCCGGTTTAGGCATAGAAAGCTCAGGGCAAATTGAGTGGACTTAACATAACCAACTGTCAATAGGGCTCCTTAGTGAGCCCTATTTGCTGTAATGGAGGAAAGCAATGGATATTTGCATTAACAACGGATGGGTGATTGACCCAGGTCAGCGCATATCATCACAACTGAATGTGGGCATAAAAAACGGAAAAATCGAATGCATCACTCCAGAACCTTTAAAGGCACTGCGTGAAATTGATGCCACTGGCCTTATTGTATCACCGGCTTTTATTGACGGCCATATGCATGAAGGTCCACAAAATAGTGAAAATGGCCAAGTGGATATGCGTATTTTTAGGAACATGCTTCAGATGGGCGTCGGCACTGCTATCGGTGGCAATTGCGGCGAAGGGGCATTAGATCCAGCGGCGTATTTGGACAGTATCGATGGAACAAAAGCGCCGGTAAATGTGGGGATGCTGATCCCCCACGGAAGTCTCAGACGTGCAGTCGGTGCCACTGATAAATATGTAGGCGTCACCGAGGCACAAATCCTTGAGATGGTGCGCTTGGCAAAGAGAGCTTTAAAGCGTGGTTGTTTGGGCATTTCCTTTGGCATTCGCTACATACCGGGGATAGACGACAAAGAGCTTATGGGCGTTTCAGACGCTCTCAGGGGGACGCAAAAGGTATTGGCTGCACATGTGAGGGACGATGCTTCACAAGTATTCAAAGCCGTAGCTGAATTCCTCGATGTCGCCTCAACGCTGAATTTGAGGGCTCAAGTATCACACATTGGGAGCATGGGCGCTTATGGCCAGATGGAAGCTTTGTTGTCCCTTGTGGATAGCTACAGGTCTATGGGGGTAAAAGTTTCGATGGACTGTTATCCCTATACAGCCTTTAGTACGGGCATTGGTGAAACGACCTACGATGAAGGTTTTTTGGAGCGCTATGGAATAGGATATGATAGAATAGAAGTCGGAGAGGGCGTTTACCGTGGTCAAAGGTTGAACCAGGCGCTTTTTGAAAAATTAAGGGCAGAAGCGCCTCAAACCATTACCATTGGACATGTCATGGATGCAGGAGAAATTAATAGAGCCCTTCAGCATCCCAATGTCATCATTGCCAGCGACGGATTTTTGCATAACAATCAAGGCCACCCACGTGCAGCGGGGACTTTTCCGCGGATATTGGGGCATTATGTAAGAGACCTGAACCTACTGGATGTATACCAGGCCATAGAGAAAATGACAACACTACCAGCTGTCCAGTTTGGACTCGCACATAAAGGTGTACTGACCGTGGGATTTGACGCGGACATCACCCTATTCGATCCTTTGATAATCAAGGACCGTGCCACATTTGATGAACCGTGCCTTGCACCAGAGGGGATCGAATATGTCATTCTAGCAGGTCAAATCGCCTTAGAAAAAGGCGTAATCATACATGACAAACTGGGGACGGCAGTGCGATTTTAATAGGCTGTATCAATAATGGGAAAAAACTTCGTTGGGCGAAACGACTGATGACGTGAAATTGTAAACTTAAAAGCGCTAGATATCCAGGCCACAGTGGCAGCGATATCTAGCGCTTTTTTTCTGTGTGTATACTCAGGATTCATTATTCCTCGCTGGATATTTCTTTCCATTCCTTCGTCAATGATTCTGCAGTGCGTTCAACGTTATCATGACCTAGATAACCTTTATTGTAGCAATTTCGACAAATATGCTCGATTAAGCCAGTTGGGTATTCCAAACGGGGGGTTAGTACAGTCACATAATCAGCTCTTTTAAATTCTACAAAACATTCGTCGCACCTTATTCTGATCACTTTTTTAATCATATAAAATCCTCCTTGAAAATATTCCCTGCCTGAAGAAGTGAGGGATTGTAGACATCCTAATCAGATATTATACCATAGATGTCATCGATTTAATACGATGACTTGTTCCGTTTTCAGAGAATGTGTGGTCAATAAGCGATATTCATTCTTAAGATAGAAACGTGGCTTTAAACATGATAGAATAGAGGCGCAGGGATGAATTCATATCAACTTGAGGTGTGGTATATGAACATTTGGTCGTTACTTTATTTTACAAGTTTTTTGTTTTATGTTTTCAGCGGCGTTTTTGTCCTTAGACTTAACAGAAAATCCATCGTGAATATTATGTTCTTTTGCTTGTGTTTCACTTTGAGTTTGTGGAGCCTGGGGTACACTTTTTCTACAGGTGCAAGGGACGCGGCTGAGGCTATGCGCTGGAGAGGCGTTTCGACTATGGGGTGGACTTATTTTTACAGTACCATGCTCATTTTTTTTGTCGCCATCACCAACACTAAATGGACTAAGAAGAACCTTCCCTATAGTTTTTTGTTGTACATCCCGTCAACGCTCTTTTTCCTAAGATTTTTAAACCATGATACTGGAAATTATGCACAGACGCCTTTTGGCTGGATTTATGTCCTTTACTACAAATCACTATGGTCAACGGCCTTTGATTTGTTTTATTTGATTTGTGTACTGAGCAGCTTCACGCTCCTTTGGATTTGGGGCAAAAACAGTGATTCTTTGAGGGAGCATAAGCAAGTTAAACTCATTATTTCCACTATGTTTGGCGCTTTTTTTTGCGGTGCAATGACGGACACTATTCTCCCTATCTTTGGACTAAAAGTACTGCCTATGGGCATTATTTTCTCATCCATTGTCGTTGTTGGTATTTGGGTTGCTATTACAAAGTATAAGATGATGAACTTAACACAAGAAATTGCGTCTGAGAACGTCCTTGCAACCATGATGGACCCTGTCATTATTATGAATATGGAGTTTGTCATTGGACGCGTCAATAAAGCAGCGACATCCCTTACGGGATATGTATCTGGCGCACTTATAGGGGAAAGTGCAAATCGCATCGTCGATATTTTGAACGGTGGCAATACTTGGGTGCCAGAATTATTGAACAGAGGATATATCAATGGTTTTGATATAGATCTCGCCACAAAGTCAGGAAAAAAGATACCTTGCCTTTGTTCAGGTGTTTGCATCAAAACAGACTATGGCGAGAGAATTGGTGTCATTCTTGTCCTTCATGACATTACAGGCCGTAAGATGAGTGAGGCATTAATTGAAAAAGTGAATGCACAATTGAAGCTTAAAATATCTAAGATCAACAATGTATTCAATAATGTCGGCGAGGGTATTCTGACCTTTAACAAGGATTTGAAAGTGCAAGATGAATACAGTTTCGAGTGTGAAAAAATATTTGAACAACCCATAGATGGCAAATCCTTTTCGGGCTTACTGTTTCAGGACAACACCAATATGAAGGACTTTATGAATTCTCTTTTGGTGAGGATTTTTGAAAGCAGAGAGGAAATTAGGGAATTATATCTGCCACTGCTTCCAGATGAGGTGGTCATCAAAAATAAAGTGTTGAGCATCCAGTATAAATTCACCACTGACGAAGCGGACGAACCCATTGTTATGGCAATACTTTTGGACATAACTGCAAAAAAACAGTTGGAAAGCAAAATGGAGCAGGAGAGAAAAATCCTTAAAATGGTCGTCAAAACCATTCAAGGGAGAGAGGACTTTATTGAACTCATCACAGAATTTAACGCGTTTATGGGAGTAGACCTCACAGAATTACTGGGGAATAAGGAGTGCACACTCAGACAGATTCACACATTAAAAGGGAACTTCAGTCAGTTTTATATGATCCATCTGATTGACAGTTTAGACTGCATAGAGGATAAGTTTCATACCAATAAAGCCTACAACATTGCCGAGGCAGATAGAATTGCACTTAAATATCAATTGTCGAAGGATATGCAGATCATTGAGAGTTATGTGGGAAAGGTTTTTTTTGAAGAGGGTGAACGGTTCACCATTGATAATGAGCAGTTGATTAAAATTGAAAACTATCTTAAAACATCCCTTGAGGAGGAAGCATTAAACAAGGTGCTGCCCCTTATCAACAACCTCAGAAACAAGTCCCTGCACGAGTTGCTTGGAAACTACCCAACCTATACGGCGGAACTTGGAGACCGGTGGGGCAAAAGTATTGTGCCTTTTGAAGTCACTGGTGATCGGGTGTATGTAGATGCTAGACGCTTCCAAGACCTTGCAAAGTCATTGGTGCATATTTTTAGAAACTGCGTGGCTCACGGCATCGAAACTGAGGATGAACGGGCAGGAAGCGGAAAAGACCTGAGCGGCGCAATCAAATGTGCGGTCAAAGATTTACAGGAATCCATACAGATTAGCATTAGCGACGATGGTAGAGGCATTGATTTAAAAGCCGTTGAACGCAAAGTACTTGAAGAGGCGATTTTAAGTGAAACCGAATGGAAGAATCTCCTCCCTGATGAAAAACTTCAATTAATTTTCAGGCATGGCGTGTCTTCTGAAGAAAAAGCGACAACCCTTTCTGGAAGAGGCGTTGGCCTTACTGCTGTGAAGGAAGCGGTCGACAAATGCGGCGGCAACTTAAAAGTCCTCAGTCTTTTCAATCAGGGCACTGAATTTATTATTACCTTACCGAAAATATGTGCAAAGTCATAAAGCATATACAAATAAAAGTGCAGCGCTTAAAAACGCTGCACTTTTGCATGCAAACCTTGCCTTACCTTTGCGTCAATTCTTCTGAGTTGTCTTTTGAAAAGTGAAATAGTCGTGTTTGACTTTGCTGACATCAAACCGCAGGGCTTTGAAGGTCATCTGAATAATGGGGCCAATGCCAAGGCCCAAAATAACAGTCCCTAGGCCAACCTTGCCGCCTAAGAGGAAGCCTATGAAGAGGGCGGTGAGCTCGATGACGCCGCGGACGAGGCCAACTTTTTTGCCTGTCTTTTTCACAAGGCCTACCATCAGTCCGTCTCTTGGTCCGGCGCCAAAACCTGCACCGATGTAGAAATAGCTTGCAAGGGCGATGGTAAACATACTCAGGGTAATCATCGCGAGACCACCCCAAAAGGTATTCATGGTTGGAATCCAGTTGAGCCGGAATAGCCAATCAATAATAAGGCCGATGCCAAAAATATTGACCACTGTTCCAAAACCAATTTTTTCGCCGATGAAATAGTTGAATATGAGGATCATAACACCAACCCCCATACTGGCGACCCCGAGGGTAATGCCCAGTTGATGCACAAGGCCAAGGTGAAAGGCATCCCAAGGGGCTACGCCTAAACTTGCATTTATGGAAAGAATGATCCCAAGGGCGTATAAAAAAATGCCTCCAAAAAGGGATAATAAACGACGAATAGGCATAAATCCTCCAGTGAATTGATTTGTCAGGCTTCAATCAGTATATCTCAAGTAAATCCTTTTTGTATAGTGGGGAATAGCTCAAACTTGACAGGTGTTGGTCCCGTGGATAGAATGACAACGAGGTCTTTCTCGTGTGTCCAGAGTGTGACCATCATCAAAGATCTAAAAGTAAAGGGAAGTTCATCTTCCCTTATAATAGGCACCAAGGTGAAGGGTATACGGCTTGTAGACGGCGACCATGACATCGAGTGTCGCATCGATGGATTTGGCGCCATGCAGCTTAAATCGGCGTTTGTAAAAAAGACCTAGGAAGCGGTTTGTAAATGAAAGACAAAAAGACGAAAAGGCAACATCTCGATATGCAGTATGAATATTTGAGAAACTTGCTTTTGGCACCCTAATCCTTTATTAAAGGACACGAATCGTAAGCGTCATGTGATTGGAACTGAATGAGACCCCTAAACAATCACCCGAATACTACAGTCCCACTCCTGTCCCACGCGAAGCGCCGAACAACACTTTCGATTCACTATGCCATACGAATGCTGTGGTATTTTAGGACATTTTCGAATACACATCACAGTACTTTTTTGATATCGTCCACTGAAGCGACTCGGCCCATGATTTTGACTTTTTCGTCCACCACTAGGGCTGGTGTTTTCATGACCCCGTAAGCCATAATGTCCTGAATGTTTTCGACTTTCTCGATAGTGGCTTCGATGCCGAGTTCTTTGATGGCTTCTTTGGCGTGGGCTTCGAGTTTCTTGCAGTTGGCACACCCTGATCCTAATATTTTGATAATCATATAAGTCCTCCTTATTTATTGGGTTATTGTTTCTAAGTCTTAGTAGAGCAAATAGGCAAATCTATTAAATCCATAGCCGATGATGAGAATGCCCACTGTGACTAATCCGGCAAAGATCATCAAAAGTTTGGTTTTGACCACTTTCTTGAGAAGGATCATAGAGGGGAGAGAAAGGGCGGTGACGGCCATCATAAAGGCCAAGGCTGTGCCAAGTCCAACACCCTTAAGAACCATGGCTTCTGCAATGGGAAGGGTTCCAAAAATATCGGCATACATGGGAACGCCCACGGCAGTTGCAAGAAGAACGGAGTACCATTTGTCTTGACCGAGTAATGCCAGTATCACCTCTTGTGGAATCCAGTCGTGAATGGCGGCACCGATGCCGACGCCAATGAGGATATAGATCCAAACCTTTTGAACGATTTCGAGGACCTGATCTCGGCTATACAGGAGTCGGTCCCTTG
>JBBRGL010000032.1:0-13921 GCA_038240675.1 Peptostreptococcales bacterium | reverse complement strand
TACCCGTTTCCGATAAACCTAAATATTTTCCTTTGTGAGTGATTCCACCATCACTGTCTACCGTGAAATCTCGTAAATGAAGCTCATAAATCACTATTTCGGACATTTCAAGGGGCTTTAAAACACAATTCTCGCCTTTGTTGTGCAGATTTGTTAGAGACAAATCCACTATTGCACCTCGCGTCGAATTTTCTCCAGCCGACACGGCATAGGGGTCCACAATTTCAAAGGTCTTGCCTTGTCTTTGTACCAAATAGGTATAGAGTTTCCCATGAAAACTGCCTTCTAAAGTGAGGGACCAAATATCTGGCCCCTCTGCTTTCATCGGATACGTTCTTCTATAGGGCACATATGAATCCTCATAGATTGCCAAAGTCACTGAATCTGCGCCGATCGCGTAGGTCAAAAACTGGGTTTTATCTGTTTCGCAGTGCGCACCAAAATTTTGGTTCAGCAGGTGTTCGTATCCTATTGTTATGCTCATCTAATTACCTCTTCAATATAGGGACATTCCAAATATCCTTGGCATATTCTGCAATGGTCCTATCACTGGAGAATACACCTGATTGTGCAATATTGACCACAGACATTTTGTTCCACAACTCAAAATCTTGATAGTAATGTCCTACCCGCCCCTGTGCGGCCACATAACTCATAAAATCTTTGAGGACAAAATATTCATCGTTATGCTGAATGAGGGAATCTCGAATAATGGAAAATTCTGATTCTGAAGCTCTCAAGAATCCATTGGTGAGTTGGTCGATAACCCTTTTAATCTCAGGAACATCTCTGTAAAGCTCAATAGATCTGTAAGCACCACTTTCATACAACTGGTATACTTCTTGTTCTTTGAGACCAAAAATAACGATATTGTCTATGCCCACTTCATCAAGAATTTCTACGTTAGCGCCGTCAAGTGTAGCAATAGTAATAGCACCGTTCATCATAAACTTCATATTGCCCGTTCCTGATGCTTCTTTTGTAGTTGTGGAAATTTGTTCGCTGACCTCTGCCGCGGGCATGAGTATTTCAGCGATGGATACGCCGTAGTTTTCGACAAAGACAACCTTGATTTTATCCCTTATACGCGGATCATTGTTCACAAGTTCGGCAACACTGTTAATCAGTTTAATAATTTGTTTGGCAATATAGTAACCAGGAGCTGCTTTAGCGCCAAATATAAATGTTCTTGGTGGAATATCTAAGTCTGGGTTTTCAAGGAGTTCATTGTACATATGCATAATTTGTAAAATATTCAGCGTCTGACGTTTATATTCGTGGAGTCTCTTGACCTGAACATCAAAAATGGAATGTGGATCAATTTGCATATTTTGCTTTTCATAAATATACTTTGCAAATCGTTCTTTATTCGCAAATTTCACATCTGCCAATTTCCGCTTAAAGCTTGAGTCATTTTGAAAAGCGTTTAATTTTTCAAGTTCTGAGGGATCAAAGACAAACTTATCGCCAATAGCCTCTTTGATTAAACTGGTGAGACGAGGGTTTGAATTCAGAAGCCAACGTCTGTGAGTGATGCCGTTAGTTTTGTTGTTGAATTTTTCAGGATAGTAATCATAAAAAGGTTTAAGCTCTTTGTTCTTCAGAATCTCTGTGTGGAGCTTCGCAACACCATTGACACTATGGCTACCCACAATGGCTAAATTAGCCATTTTGACGTATCCATCCCCGATGATGGACATTTTCGCGACGTGATCAGGACTGTATCTGAATTTAGAAGATTCCAAATCTACGCAAAAGCGTCGATTGATTTCTTCAGTAATCATATAAATACGGGGCAAAAGTTTTTTATACAGGTCTACGGTCCATTTTTCCATAGCTTCTTGCATAATGGTATGGTTTGTATAACTGATGGTCCTGTTGGTAATGCCCCACGCTACATCCCAAGGCACTTCTTCTTGGTCGATTAAGATCCGCATCAGCTCCGGAATGGCCACTGCTGGATGGGTATCATTGATATGCACGGCGATATAGTCACTTAAATTCGTCATAGGTAGCCCTTGTTTTTTGAAGGAGCGCACTATGCCTTGGAGACCAGCAGAAACAAAGAAATATTCCTGCTTCAATCTCAATAACCGACCTTCTTCATAAGAGTCATTGGGGTAAAGCACCTGAGAAATCGCTTCAACAGAATGCTTTTGTTCAAATGCTTGAAGGTATTCTCCTCGACTAAACGTGCTGAAATCAAACTCACGCTTGGTGGTCTCAGCACTCCATAGCCTTAGTGTGTTGACTTTGCCATTAAGGTATCCAATAATGGGCGTGTCATAAGGGACAGCTACAACGGGTTCAAAATGTTCGTGAATGAAAACCTGGCGACCGTTGATGACGTCTTGTCGAATTTCGCCGCCAAATTTGACGACGACAGATTTGTCGGCTTTCTTGACTTCCCACACATTCCGGTTTTCAAGCCAGCGGTCAGGGTACTCCACTTGATAGCCATTGACAATTTTTTGCTCAAAAAGTCCATAGTTATAGCGAATACCGACGCCGTGTCCTGCCATGCCTAGAGAAGCCATGGAGTCCAAAAAACAGGCTGCAAGCCTTCCAAGTCCACCGTTTCCCAGACCCTGATCTTTTTCAATCTCAGAAATTTCTTCAAGGTCAAATTCTATTTCATCGAAGGCGTCTTTGACAACTTGGCACATGCCCAAAGCTCTTAAATTATTGATCAAAAAACGACCTGTCAAAAACTCCATTGAGAAATAAAACACCTGTTTTTTGTGAATTTTTTTATTGTCAGAGAGTGTTTTGAGCCACTGATCGATCATATACTCTTTGACCAAACTTCCAAGGGCATGATATCTGTCCCAGGAGGTAGTATCTTCTATGGGTTTGGCTGTTTCGGATTTCAACCTTTGAATGTATGCCTTTAAAAACTCTTGCTTAGTTACCTCCATACTGCCACCTACCCTTCAAGAATGCGTTTATATGCTTCTACATACTCTTTGCTTGATTTTTCCCAGCTATTATCTGCATCCATAGCCTGTTTCATCAGTTGATGCCACACTTTTTTGTCCTTATAAACATTTGCAGCATGCTGAAGGGTAAAGAGCATTTCGTGCGCGTTGTAATGTTCGAAGCCAAAACCGTTGCCCTCTCCTGTGTGCTCATCATATGCCACTACAGTATCTCTTAACCCCCCGGTTTCTCTCACAATAGGCAATGTGCCATAGCGTAGAGAAATGATTTGTCCTAGACCACAAGGTTCAATTTTTGAAGGCATCAAAAATACATCCGAGGCTGCATAAATTTTTTGAGCAAGAGGTGAATTAAACTCTACAAAGACCCGCATACGGTCCGGGAATCTCTGTGCATAATACTTAAAGACATTTTCAAAATGGGTGTCCCCTTTTCCAAGTACCACCACTTGAATATTCATTTCAAATAATTCTTGAATCACGTGTTCGATCAAATCCAGACCTTTCATATCCACGAGTCTTGAGATAAGCCCTACCATAAGTGTATCGGGATCCACTTTCAAATCGAATTCTTTTTGGAAGGCCAGTTTATTCTCAACTTTGGAAGTGAGAGACCGCGTGTCATAAGGTTGGTAAATATAAGGGTCGAGCATTGGGTTGTACTGATCGTAGTCAATGCCATTGGTGATTCCGATTAACTTATAACTAAATTCTCGAAGAACTTCGTCGAGTCCTTCACCGTAGAAAGGATACAGAATTTCTTCTGCATAAGTTCTGCTGACCGTTAGCACCAAATCCGAATAGACAATACCGGATTTAAGCAAGTTGACTTTGCCGTCAAACTCAGCAGAGCCATCGAGAAATGGCGTTTCTGGGAGTCCAAAATATTCGCCTAGGATATAAGGGTCAAATATACCCTGGTACTTCAAATTGTGTATCGACAGAAGCACTTTCATTCCAGAAAGCTTAGGTGAATCTGCATATTGATAGCGCATAATCATAGGAATAGCCGCTGTGTGCCAATCATTTATATGGAGCAACTCTGGTTTAAAGTCAATTCTCAGAATAGCCTCTAGTGCTGCCTTTGAAAAGAAAGCGAACCGCTCACCATCGTCCTGATAGCCGTAAATCTGATCCCTTTTAAAATAATGCTGATTGTCAATTAAATAGTAATGAACGCCGTTATGCTTGATTTCGCTTATGCCAAGGTATTGGCTTCTCCACCCTAGCTGTACATACCCTTCATAGAGCATTTTTTCTTCACACTGAAGTTCAGGACTGAGTTCGAATGCCTTAGGGATCATGACACGACAGTCATGACCCATTTTGTTAAGTGCTTTAGGGAGTGCAAAAGCCACATCGCCGAGTCCACCGGTTTTAATAAAAGGTACTGCTTCTGATGCTACAAATAGAATATTCATCTTTCACCTCACAAGATCATATTTTTCTTGATGACAAACAAGTTTCCAACATCGCCAAAAAGCATTTTCTTTTCGGTGATGACCACGTTTTTATCTAGAATGACATAATTCAAATTTGTGGTTTCGTTTATGGTTACATTGGGAAGCACGACGGAATTTCTGATGATAGAACCCTTTTTAATATGCACATCTCTGCAAATCACGGAATTTTCGACGGTTCCTTCGATAATAGTGCCATTGGCAACCAGGGAGTTGACTACATAACTGTCATCTAAATATTGAACCGAATGCGCATCCATGACCTTGGTGTATATCCTCCCATTGGTTGAAAATAGATCTTTGGAGGTGTTGACATTGAGTAAATCCATATTGGTTTCAAAGTAATTCTGAATACTATTGACACAACTTAAATACCCGTGAAACCTATAGCCTTTAATATCAAGGGTCCCAATGCGATTGAATATGGCCTCTTTTAGAAAGCGCGCATCCCCTCTTTGAACAGAATCTTCAATCATGCGTATGAGGAGTTCACGTTTGATGACATACATTTCCATCGACACATTATAATATCTATCTCTTCCTAAATTTTGACCGATGCTGACGACATTGTTTTCTTCGTCCAAAAAGAGAGTGTCACATTCTACAAAGCGCCCTATGGAATTGTCCATTTTTTTATAGGCTATGGTGATATCCGCACCACTTTTTTTGTGCTGCTTGACCAAATCTGTGTAGTCAATATTGCAAATCATGTAACTTCTCGACATGATGACGTAGGGTTGAGCAGATACTTTCAAATAATCCAAGTGGTTTTTGAAGTTATTGATATCGCCATTGCGTCTGATGTTATCCTCTGAAGCAACTTCGGGGTAAAAAACAAACAGACCATCTTTTTTTCGATCAAGTCCCCAATGCTTTCCAGAGCCTAAATGTTGAATCAAGCTTCTCGCTTTTCCATAGGTGAAAACCGCCACATTGGTCAACCCTGAATTCACCATATTCGATAGTGCAAAGTCAATGACGCGGTACCGCCCCAATATGGGAATTGCTGCCAAATTTCGGTTTAAAGTCAAATCCTTTATGGATTCTTCGGATTCACTTAAGTTGATAATCCCCAAAACATCATTCATGACCTTCCTCCCCAACGTTTCCGGCATATACGGCAATTTTGTCTATTTTTCCTTCGATGCGCGTTCCTTTAGTGACAGTGATATCACTTATAACAATGGCATAGTCAATATAGACATCCTCTTCAATGATGGTATTGGGCATGATCACCGAATGAAGCACCGAGCTGCCGTGACCGATAGTCACATCTGTCGATATAATAGATTTAAATACCCGCCCTTCAATGACACACCCCTCGTTGACAAGGGAGTTTTCTACACTACCTGTTGCGGCGATATATTGAGGTGGGCTCATTGGGTTTACGGAATAATTTCGCCACGTTTTGTCATGCAAATTCAGTTCGCTGGCAGGGTCTATCAAATCCATATTGGCTTCCCATAGACTCTCAATAGTACCCACGTCTTTCCAATAACCTTTATATTTATAGCCATATACACGTTTACGCTCGGTGACAAGGGCAGGAATAATGTCTTTCCCAAAATCATTTTCTGAATTTGGATTTTCGGCATCTCTCATAAGTTCTTCCTTGAGGACACTCCATTTAAAAATGTAGATGCCCATAGACGCCGTATTGGAGACTGGATTCTCGGGTTTTTCGTAAAATTCACGTATTTCATCATCCGCATTAGCGCTTAATATGCCAAAACGGTTAGCCTCGGCCCAGGGCACTTCAATAATGGCGATGGTTAAGTTTGCATCCTTATTTTTGTGGAAACTCAACATTTTTTGATAATCCATTTTATAAATATGATCCCCCGAAAGAATGAGCACATACTCTGGATCATACGAATCAACATAATGAATGTTTTCGAAAATGGCATTGGCAGTTCCTTTGAAAAACCGTTCGCCCGTTTTGTCCACATAGGGCGGTAAAATTTTGACGCCTCCCGTTTGGGTGTCCAAATCCCACGAACTCCCAATTCCAATGTGCGTATTCAAAGCCAAAGGTTGATACTGGGTCAAGATTCCCACGGTATCAATATTTGAATTTGAGCAGTTACTCAGTGCAAAATCAATAATCCTGTATTTCCCACCAAATGGAACTGCTGGTTTTGCAATAGTGTCCGTAATCGCGCCAAGTCTTGCACCTTGACCTCCTGCCAAAATCATCGCCACAATTTCCTTTTTGTTTTTAACCATATACTCACCTTTTCCTCATTAAAATTGTACATCCAATGGGAGGCACTCTGAGTAAAATAGATTGCTTCTCCCTGTTCCAAGGCTGATCTTGACTTGTGAACTCACCGCTGTTTGTAACACCTGCTCCCCCAAATCCTACTGCGTCCGAATTGAACACTTCTGTATACACTCCACTTTCAGGAACACCCATTCTAAAGGATTCATGGGCTCTATTCATAAGATTGAGTGCAACAATCAGTTGGTCATCTGGGTTTATACCCATTCTTTTATAAATTAAGACACCTTCTTCAGAATTATCACATTCAATCCACTCAAAACCTTTGGCATTTGAATCTCCACTAAACAAAGATTCATGTTGCTTATAAAACCCAAGAAGGCTCTTGAAAAACCCATTAAAATCTCGATGCGCCGGATAGCCGAGTAAGAACCAATCGAGGGCTTTATTTTCATCCCATTCAATAAACTGACCGAGCTCCGTCCCCATGAAAATCAATTTTTTCCCAGGATGGGTCATCATGTAACACATCATTAACCGCATATTAGCGAACTTTTGCCAATAATCACCTGGCATTCTGCCTATTAAGCTGAGTTTGCCGTGAACGACTTCATCATGTGAAAAAGGCAGAATAAAGTTTTCAGAAAAAGCATAGGTGAGAGAAAAAGTGATCTTATTGTAATAGGTTTTTCGCTGTTGGTCATTGTATGAAAAGAATTTGAGGGTATCATTCATCCATCCCATATTCCACTTGAAATCAAAACCCAAGCCTCCAGTGGACGAGGGCCCCGTAACCATGGGAAAATCCGTTGATTCCTCAGCAATCATGACAACACCCTTGTAATAGTCTTTGATGACGTCATTCATCCGCCTGATGAAATGAATCCCTTCAACGTTTTTATTGTCCCCGTACTGGTTTAATTTCTGAGTAGCCACGCCGTGATCAAGATAAATCATAAAAGCCACCGCATCGACGCGAATGCCATCTATATGGTATTTGTCACACCAAAAAGTTGCACTTGATATGAGAAAGCTCCATACTTCTGGCCTTGTCAAATCAAAATTGACCGTTCCCCACTGTTGATTCATCGCTACATTTTTATAGGCTGATTCATATAAATTTGTGCCATCAAATTCAGACAATCCATGGGAATCCTTGCAAAAATGACAGGGTACCCAGTCCATAATCACGCCTATGCCCCAAAGATGACAGGTTTCAATAAAATACATGAGGTCTTCTGGTCGCCCATACCGGCTTGTTGCACTAAAAAAACCTGTGACTTGATAACCCCAAGAAGCATCGAGAGGATGTTCAAGGACAGGCAATAATTCAATATGTGTAAATCCCTTTTCGGCGACGTACGGGATAAGCCGCTCCGCTAACTCTCTATAGGACATAAAAGCCTGAGGTGCATTCTTTTGCCACGAGCCTAAGTGCACTTCATAAATAGTCACAGGTTCGTCTCTAAGCACCCGTGTTTCACGATTTTTTATGTAGTCGTAATCCTTCCACTGGTATTTGTCTAAATCAGCAACCACCGACGCCGTATGAGGTCTGTATTCAGATGAAAAAGCATAGGGATCACTTTTATAAGTCCAGTGTCCATCAGTACTGACGATGGCATATTTGTAACTATACCCCTCTACTGAATCCTCTAGAATGATAGACCAAATCCCTGATCGGTCCAGTTTTTTCATCGGGAAATTATTCCCCCAGTCATTAAATCCCCCTACGAGATAGACCGCTTTTGCACGAGGCGCATAAACGCGAAAGCAAGTTGTCTTTCGGCCGTCTCGTTCTTCAATATGAGCGCCAAAATACGTATAACTCCTAAAAGACTCTCCCTTTGCAAATAAAAATTGTTCTACTGTTTCTCCTTGTTCATAAGAATAATTCATAACCAATCACCTCTTTTGGTATCCATTGATTTGGGGTTCAAAAGTGTCCTTATTAATCCATTGTACACCTCTTACACAACACTTCTACCCATTTAACAACCATTTAACACACTTTTTAAAAATTAACAAAAACTGCTATCATTTGATAGCAGTAGGTTAAATACCAACTCTATATGACTTATATATAGAGTTCGACAGTCACTTTAAAATTCCTTTGTGTGGCATGGGGAAAGCCCGAAATTTATGCGGTTATTTCTTTTTCACAGTTGCCCCAGACACGGCGTCAGCAGGGGGGGTTGTCGCTGGTATTCTTGTAGTCGTTGGCACTTTTATCACTGGAACCGTTGTCGCCGGAACTGTTGTCACGACTGGAAGAGGCGCTATAGTGCCTTTTACGAGCTCAATCGTTTGTTCTCCTGGATGCCACGACACTTTAAGACCTAGGACTTCTGCAATAAACCGAATAGGAACCATTGTTCGAGAATCCATGGATTCCGCAGCGACTTCCATAGTGGCTTGTTTGCCATTAATCCATGCATTTTTGTCGCCGAGTTGGAACACCAATGTTTTTCCTTCATAGACAACTGTCACTTTTTGAGTTATTGGATCCCACTGAACGACTGCTCCCATGCCTTCTGCAAGCGCACGGAGCGGCACCAATGTTCTTCCTTCTTTGATAACAGGGGGGACGTCAAATTTAAAGGAAGTACCTTTCAAGAAAACGCTGTTAACCCCTAATTTTTTCAAATTCAGAACGCTTGGATTTTGAGTTTCAAGGTTGTTGACAATTACTGAGCCACTAGTTGTTTCCTCTGTTTTGAGTTCTTTAAGAAGCGCTTCTTTTGCAAGCAACAAGTCTTTGATTTGTGTACGAAGGCTATTCACCACTGTCAATTGATCTGCTTTCAGATTGACAGTTGTTGCACCTGAGGGGGTGTCAACCGAGTCATCATCGTCATCATCACTTTTGCCTTCTTCATCATTGTCGTCATCGTCATCAGATTTATTTATACTGTCATCCCACGACACTTTGACGGTTCCTTCAAGCGCATCACTGCCTGTTAAACTGATCAATGCATCTTTGTGTTTCTTTAATTCCAAATCCATAAGAGCTACTTGATTATTAATAGCCGTTATTCTTTCGTTTTTCACGAAATCGTCATTGGATGTTGTCTTTAAAACTGGCCCCTTATCCGCAAAACTCAGTAAAACATAAAGTGTCAACATCAAAACCATTAAAATTGAAATTGTCCGTTTCATAATCTGCCTCCTTTTTCAATTGATATTCTTATTGAGGTATTCCACTGGGTCAATCATTTTCCGTTTGCGATACACTTTCAGTGGTATCACTTTTATCCTCATTAATGGATTCAGTAGTTTCAACATTATTTTTACTTTCGGTAGTCTCTTGCTGTTGTTCTTTGATTTCCGTTTGTTCTTTGTCATCATCATTAGTATCGATTGCATCATCAAAATCACTAAAACTTTTTTGTTCGTTACCTGTCTTTAATTCTTCACTATGAAAGGTTTTATCAAAAGCTTCATCGCTAAAAACCTCCTGAATCTTTTCCAAATCTCCACGTCCTTCCACAGTATACCGGAGTGGAGACAAATAGCTCTCCTTCATCAGATTTTGATCTTTTGAATCATACTCTTGGATGACAAAAGACAATGCACCCATCTGATTTTTCTCGGTTCTGAGCGCATCATCAATGTCCTTGCTTAAATTTGAAAAAGGCAAGTTGATATTTTGAAAAAACGAAATATAGACTCTATTGGCTTTAGCCACGTCGATATATCCAATGGACTGAAATTCCTGAAGAAGGCTTTTAAGACCTTGCTGGACACTCATGTCCTTCATGTCTTTTGCTGTTTTTAAAACCTTTTGACCATCAGCATTAAGCGCTTCATAACCCACTATGCGGTTAAACACGTTCAAATCAATTCTAATGCTTGGATTGACATCCACGTATACAGAACTGATGGTTTGCGCATAACTCCACGGTCCAATAAAAAGCAGTAGAGAAAGCGCAAGCGCCACTGACTTTTGAATTGACCAACGATGCGACGTCATTCTAATTGGGATGACAATTTCTTGGCCCACGGCAATGGGATAAGTCCTGTCAAATTGATGTTTTATGACACTGCCATCTCGAAGGAGAACGATGCCGTAATTTTTCGAATCCAGTTCAAGCAACAAACCCTTCATGACAACACCTCCTTCATCATTGAATCTATATACTGCTTCAAGGCAGAAAATTCTCCTTGATGAATCAACAACAACAAAACAATGTATTTCCGATTGCGTTCAAGTTTTTTCTTGTGTATAGGATAGACTTTCATAATCCAAGAGATTGGAAGCTTAAAGTCCCTCAATAAGTGTTCATACAATTCAGCTTGATCCCAAATCTCAAGTAAACACTTGAAAAGTTCAATTTTTAATGCCTTGGATTTTGGCGCCCCGCCGATTAAATCTTTAAAATTTATTTTAAATGGTCTCAGAGCCTCCTTTACATCCATAATTTCAAACTGTCTTAATTTCAAGCCTTGGTTTTCAAAGTAATTAGACATCCTAGTGAGATGCACCAAATCATTCAAAATTTCAGGTGCCGAAAAATCATAAGCCACTTCATGGTGCAAATATTTTCTTGAACGATAGTAATCAGCTAGCCTAGAACGAATCACCAAAGAAGCAAAACTTAAAAACAATCCTTTGGAAGGATCATAGCGATCAATAGACTCCGAAAAAGCCATCAATCCTATGCTTAATTCATCATCATTCCCATAAATCAATGGTTTCTTCACATAGCCAACACAGGTTTTGAGAATAAAGGGCATATATGATTTAATCAAAATATTGCGACTGGATAAATCCTTTTGTGCGATATCAAGGGTCTTTACCCAATCAATAGCCTTATCTGTCATCCCAATTCCCCTTTCACTATAGGATACGTTAAAATATAAAAAAAAGTGGGGTCGCATTTAAATATATACCCGAACGGAGTCAAATAAATCTAGGAGACTACTCAAGGGGACTCTTTCACCAGAAGATCTTCCACCTACACCAGCTTTCCGCCGAGCTGTAGGACCAATTACCCACGGTCTAATGAATGCTTCCGCAAACATCACCCCCACGTTAAAAGTGTACAAGCAAAAAAACACGCCTAGCGACGTCCTAGTGCTTAAACGCCTGAAACAACATGGCGTGCTATAAACTGAAAATTCTGAATTTTGCTACATTAGATTTCTTCTCACATTTTACTTTTCTTTTCAATCATAATTAAGTATGATTGAAAAGAGAAAACGTAGCAGCATACTGGAGGTTAACGTTTTCATAAACCACGAAAGAGGTGCACGTATGAGCAAATCAGTAGACATCGATTGGAAAAACTTGGGTTTTTCATACATGAAGACAGATTTCCGCTATGTTTCCTATTGGAAAGACGGCAGTTGGGATGATGGCGCATTGGTTGAAGATAATCGCTTACTCATCAGCGAAGCATCTACTTCACTCCATTATGGTCAACAATGTTTTGAAGGCCTCAAAGCCTACCGTACAAAAAACGGCGATATTCAACTCTTTAGACCCGATGAAAATGCAAAAAGAATGATTCAAAGTTGCCGCCGCGTTATGATGGCTGAATTCCCTATAGACCGCTTTATCGATGCTTGTCTTCAAGTTGTTAAGGCAAATGAACACTTCGTGCCGCCTTATGGCTCAGGCGCAACACTTTATCTTCGCCCCTTCCTCATTGGCGTTGGCGACAACTTAGGTGTTAGACCCGCTCCAGAGTTCCTTTTTTCAGTTTTCTGCGTTCCTGTTGGCCCTTACTTTAAAGGAGGCATGAATCCTGTCAACTTTATGCTATCAAGCTACGACCGTGCAGCACCATCTGGTACAGGCGCTGCTAAAGTTGGTGGCAACTATGCAGGCAGTTTGCAACCACACGAAGAAGCCGTTAAAAATGGCTTTGCGGACTGTATATATTTAGACCCACAAACCCACACTAAAATCGAAGAAGTAGGCGCAGCAAACTTTTTTGGAATCACAAAGGACAACACGTTTGTGACACCACTTTCACCTTCTATTCTCCCATCAATCACTAAATATTCACTGATGCATGTCGCTAAGCACTATCTAGGCTTAAACGTTGAAGAACGTGATGTCTTTGTCGATAAACTCGATGAATTTGTCGAAGCAGGTGCCTGTGGTACAGCAGCTGTTATTTCTCCAATAGGCGGAATTCAAGTCGATGATCATCTCCATGTTTTCCATTCGACAACCGAAATTGGTCCAATCACAAAAAAACTATACGATACCCTTGTTGGTATCCAAATTGGCGATGTTGAAGCTCCAGAAGGTTGGATTGTCACCGTTAAATAGAATTCTAGAAGGAGACGTTGAAATCGACGTCTCCTTTTTTTTGCAATTTGTTTTACAATTAGCCTGTATTTTATTTTGCTAAATTTTTGTATTTATTTTGCTAAAATGCTTGCAATCCCAACGAATATTTGGTAATATAAAAAGGTCGCTACAGGCAATATGTGCTCATAGCTCAGCTGGATAGAGTGCTTGACTACGAATCAAGAGGCCGGGAGTTCGAATCTCTTTGGGCACGCCAACAAACAACCAATTCAATTGAATTGGTTGTTTTACTTTGTCCATTTGACCTCTAACCCTTGATCCTATTCATGCTGCATAAACGCCTCCTATTTTTAAAAAGCAGCCCCAGGAACTGAGGCTGCTTTCATAAATTTATGCCATGAACAAATGGATGTCGTCTTCTACTGAACCAATACCTGCAATGCCAAAATTCTCAACCAATACATTGACAACATTTGGCGATAAAAAGCCCGGAAGCGTAGGACCAAGATGAATGTTTTTAACACCAAGGTATAACAGGGCAAGGAGTACAATAACTGCCTTTTGCTCATACCAAGCAATATTATACGCTATAGGAAGTTCATTGATATCCTCAACGCCAAATATTTCTTTCAGTTTTAACGCAATAATCGCCAATGAATAAGAATCGTTACACTGCCCTGCATCAAGGACTCTTGGAATGCCGCCAATGTCTCCAAGTGGCAGTTTGTTGTATCTGAATTTTGCACAACCCGCTGTCAAAATCACAGTATCTGTTGGCAGTTTTTCTGCAAACTCTGTATAATACTCTCTCGATTTCATACGTCCATCGCAACCCGCCATGACAAAGAACTTCTTAATAGCGCCAGATTTAACAGCGTCAACAACTTTATCTGCTAGGGCAAATACTTGTTCATGGGCAAATCCACCCACGATTGAACCCGTTTCAATTTCAGTAGGTGCAGGCAATTTTTTGGCCATTTCTATGAGTGCAGAAAAGTCTTTTTTGCCATGATCATCCGCTTCGATATGAACGCAT
>JBBRGL010000031.1:0-14141 GCA_038240675.1 Peptostreptococcales bacterium | reverse complement strand
CACCCCAACAGAATAGCCGGTGCCATAGGAAAATGGGCCCCAGAAGAAGTCGTGAGATTGTCATACTCTTCCGCTTTTCTGAGGAGGATAGTGCTGACAAAATAAGTCCATAAAATTTTGAACCGTTGTTTAAAGTTCTTTCTGGTCAGCATCAGCACAAGTGCCAAAATGCCGCTAACGATAAGGCTATAGAGCATAATCTCCAGTATTCCCTCTCTTCCCCACCATGCACCAAGGGCCATCAATAGCTTGATATCTCCTGCGCCAAGCATTTTGACGACAAAAAAAATCAAAAGAGGCAGAGCCATGGCCATGCCTACTACACTATAGCTGATTCCCAATAAGCCAGACGTATACCCATGGTATAAAACCCCAAGTCCCATCATGGGAACGGTTATGCCGTTGTATATTTTCTTGTCTTTAAAATCGGTATAAGCACATATGACGACCAAGGGTAGAGTCATCAAAATTAGGGTTTGCACGTTTGACATGGAAAATAGCCCTCCTTTGCTGCCTCTCTCGTGGTGTGAAATACAACTAAAGGCTCTATTCCATTGTTTTCTATACAGTTCGAACGGCAGACCACGCGCACTCCATTCCGCACAAAGCCCTCATAATAAGACCTTTTGAAAATGCGGGATCCCCCTAAAGCGTATAAATTCAGCCGTTCAGAACCCCCAAGGGGCATGCCTTGAAAAAAAGCAATGATCCCCACATCTGAAAACGCATTTTGAAGCTCCGACTCATCTATTTGGGGAATGTAGAAAGTATAGGCGATGCCGTTTTGATGTGCCAGGGTATTGTGTGTATTGACTTGCTGATTGAGCGCTCTTTCGAGGGTATCCGCTATGACTTTAGCCTTGATTTCTGAGAGTGGAAATGCCGCTAATTCAGGCAAATGCTGTGCCTCTTCAAAGGTGTATAGAAGTTGTTCTTGTTTGACGCTATCGTAAATGACCACATCTCCGTTGATATGAAAGGTGAGAATTTGATTGTTGATCCTATAGGAGAATAGGGTTTTAGGTTTTAACACATGCGTAGTCACCTGTTGTCCGCTGGAATTCGTTGCCGAAACTGCACCATAGGTATAAAAGCCATCATAGTCGATGACTATAATACAGGGTATATACAGAAGCAATTCTTCCTTTTGGGATTTAGACTCCCGATTCATGTTGAGGCTGAGGGTTTCTAAAAATTGATCTATCCCTTGCATAGGATTTACTTTGAGGGTTTCGTCCAGACCTTCACCACGTTTGAGATAGTCATTCAGCATTGCCGCTGCACCATCATGTACGGCTTTTTCGAGGATGACATCATAGCGCTTTTGAAGCGACGCTGCCTGTTGATGGGCTTTGAATTTCATATCGCCGATGCCGATAATCGGGAGGAGTATCAACAAAAATACAATTGCCATATTAGTCAATTTCATTTTGGACCATCCCACCGAGAGTGATGATTGTTTTCGTTCCCTCTTTGCCCTGAAGAAACAACACGCGCTTAAGTGCTGTCGCCAGGGAAGACGAGGTGTTTTCAACGTGCACAGAGAACAGATCACCCTGATTGAATGTATAAGTTCGCTGTTCCTTTGGCGTCAATGGATTTTCTGGATAGAGAACATCCATAATTTCTGCATCATAAAAGTCCTCTGTCAAAGCGGTGTAGGTTCCCAAAAAGGTGTTTAGATCTGCTGGATCTGAATAATTGGGAACATACTGTTTATGCTCATGGGTCAATTCGACTGCATAGGAGAGTCCCGTGAAATGAAGTCGGCTCAAAAATCCATCCATCATTTCAGGGGACAAAAAACCTCTATCCCGAACGCTGTCGACAAATATATTCACTTCGTTATACGCCAATTGATAAGCGATGTCTTCCTGCCTCTCCAAAGCATGCAGCAGCGGAAAAACAAATAGAAGATAGAGAATCAGTATGAAAGAAAGTATTTTCCATATGCTGCTTTCAAGCATTAATTTTCTCCTCTTCTGCGGTTGAAATTAAAAGGTCTAGGTTCCAACGCGCTCATAAAATATTTTCACTATACGCTCATCCACCAGCTCATACCTTATGCGGTAACGCTCGTCCGAGGCAATGCTGCTCAAATCTTGCCAAACAACAATAGGGGTTGACTCAACATAATACAGAATCTGCATTTCTGTTTGTGCCGAAAAATAGAGCTTTTGATTCTCAATTTGGACGTCACTTGCCCTCAGTAAATGAGCAAGTTCTGCCACTATTTCGTATCCCATTTTTTCTTCAGTTGTATTTCCAAAAGTGGGTTTGACGATCTGCCTATAGGTGGATGCTTCTTGAACTTTTTTCAGATAGGACGCACTTTGTTTTTCCAAACCCAGTGCCGTTCCCAGTCCACCGAGACAAACCAAAATACCCACGGCTATTGCCAATAGCCTAAAGAGACTTTGATCCATCTAGTTCTGAACCACCATAACAGCGCGGATTTGACCATTGGCATCCTTGGCAACTTGGGCATAAAACTGAGCCACTGGGCTAATATACTTTGTGTCTGTCTCTGTTTTCGCCAACTTGATAGCTGCTTTGGTATTTGCCACCGTAACGCCCGTCAGTGTTCCAACTATATATTCAGTGCTGATTGATCCCGAAGAAACATACTGCGTGGCAGTAGACTTTAATGTCGTCACTTGTACCATAAAAAGACCACTCTTGTCTTGATGTTCTTTAATGAGATTCAGCACCTGAGACCCCGATACTGTCTCGTTGTCAAAAGCGCTATATTTCGCTTCATTCAGCGCTTTCTCACTTTGACTGATATTTTCTGATTGTGCATTGACCATGTCTTGACCCTGATTCAATAAAAACAACCCCAATGATACAACCACTACAAAAAACAAGATGCCTACGCCTAACCAAAGTGCTTTCGTGATATTACTGTCCATTTCTCCTCCTAAAATCCCTCTAAAATTTTGAAATACGCCTGCATTTCTGCCATGCTTGACCACAGCATTGGTACCATCAAATAAATAACCAAGAAACTATAACAGGGCATAAACCCAATGATCTGCCCAAGGTTCACTTTTTTTGCCACAAGCTCCTGGTTCATTCTTTTCTTGCGTTCCTGATAATAGAGCTTTTCACTGTCCAAATCATCAAATGCTTGAGCTATGGATAACCCATCACAGGCCGACTGCATTTTTTCGATTAACTTTTGAAATTCGTGATAAGATGTGGCTTTTTTGAGCGCTTCCAACGTCTCTACTGCACCAGAATCATAATCGAGAAGCGCTCTTTGAATGGGTTCTCTGAAAATACCACTAAATCGCTCCATCCATTCGAGTAGATCCACTACCGTAATATGTTGAACGTGCATAAGAAGTGCGATAATGCTTTGAAACTGCGAAATTTCATGTTCGAGTTCAATTTTGATCATTTGTTTTTTGAGAGCCGCCTCCATATGGGGTATCCAGAATCCAAAGTAGAAACTCCCTATAATCACCAGAAGGTGATACCACATAAACCGGTGATGAAGAATGAGTTTGTATTTCCCATAAATGCGATCAACGGCCTTTTGAGCAGCTTCCTCAGTATAATTTTCCTCACTGATGAGCTGTGCATAGAGTGCTTTTGTATCCATGGGACTTCGCTTTGCTTTTTCCAAATAGCGATTGTCAAAGGCTGTCGTTTTCTCTGCCAAAAGTCTTTCATCCGGGCTTAAACTACCACTCATAAAACCAGCATCCGTGGTCGGTGCCCTATAGACATTTCTAATGGTCAAATTTTGTGCTGCATAGATTAAAATAGCAATAAGCACCATGCTCAAAAGCCCCAAGGCAATTTTGCGGGTATAAAAATGTTCAATGCGTTCATAACTCGCCGTATCTCGGTTGAGCTTCATAAAAGCATAGTGCGCTTTGCTCCCCTCTTTTGGGACAAAAGGTTTGATCACCCCTTTAACTTGTGTGTACAGCGTGTTGGACCAATGCTTTTTCTGATGGTTCACTGCACCTTCATCCACCTGCTGAATTTTGCGAAGTGCAACGTAACTCAAAAATATAATTGCCAGAAGCGCCATTTCAAAGATGAACCCTAATTGAGAGGCATAGAATTTCTCCAAGGGGAAAAAGTTACTAACCGCCCAGGCCTTAATGGGTCTCATAAAAAAAAGCGGCAAAATCACTATGGCATTCAAACTTTTAAGTGCCAGATTTAAACTTTCTCTTTTTTCTACCTCGATGCGTATTTCGTTGCTCAGGTAAGTCATACTATTCATGAACAAAGAGGCGCCCCGAATTTTTCGATCCCCATATTCCTTTGTAATAAGCGAAATTCCCGTGAGGAGCTTCAAGTATTTGTTAGGTGCTGTGTCGTAATATTTCAAAGCTTCTTTTTCCGACTGTGCACTTTCGATGATTTCTTGGATACGTCGACCTTGATTGACCATCTCAGCGTGCTTCTCCTCATGCAAATGGACATTGGTTGCATAGAGGGCGTCATCGATCATTCTATTCTCATAAAACTTGATCCTAAGAACCTCATTGTAAACAATCTGCTGGCGTATGAGCTTATTGCGCATGTTGTCTACAAAGAACTCAATAATGGTTTCGGACATAAAATAAAGTGCAATAAAAAAGACAGCGACGAGAAAGGGCTCTTTGGTAAGGCTCAGAAATGTCATGCTGAGTACGCCTACGGCACCCAATGAAATTATAAAGATCGTAACGACCTTTTGTCTCAACCGTTCTTCCGACAAATTTGAGGTGATCGCTAGACGCTCTCGAATATCCGCCACATAGCGCTTTGTTAGTGAAAATTGGGACAGGCGGACGTATACTCTGGCTTTGAAATCATCAAATTTCCACTTCCTTGAATAGGTCTCCGCCATGAGATCAGATTTGTTTTTTCTGCGCGTTACACCCACCAAAACAACGATCATGATCAAAAGCAAGACACTGCTGATAATAAGAATTCCTTTAAGTAAAATCAGCATAAGCAATCCCCCACCATTTTTCAACGAACTGCTTAAATCTTAAAGCGTCCTCTGTCGACATATGTTTGTGCATTTCTCGTATTTGAAATTCGGAAGGCGGGCTCCCTTGAACATAGGACCCATTTTTAAACTCCAAAATGTTTTCGAGGCGGTAGGTTTTGCGGTCTGTCATTCGGCTATAAAACTCAGTGGTTGTGTCCATAAAACTTCTTTCATAACCCTCATCCTTTTGATAATCCTTTGGATAATCGACGTTTTGATCCAGGGGAATGATTTCCGTAATCCGCTCTATATACCGTTTGCCTTCGTGATTCCGGGTCAGATGCACGTTGAAATTGATGACATTTACAACTTGCTCCTCTGCAACTTTTTCATTTCTAAACACGTCGCACTTCAATAGACTGTTCCGAAGGGAGAGCACCAAATCCTTTGCAGTCTTTGCATGGTGGGTAAAAAGTGTAAACAAACTGGCGACTTGAGCCATCTGTATCATCCATGCTGCCACGGGGTCCGTTGCGACTTCTCCTAGTATATTGACGGACCCATCTGTTTTCTTTTGAACATCAAGGCCCTGCTGTCCGCTGATGGTATCCGTCTCCCTGAAGGTCAGAATATTTCTATAAGGATAGAGTTTACGAAGGTTTAACTCAAACGCCATCTCTTGAATGCGCAAGGTCATTGAGCCATATATTTCTCCCACCATCGCCATGAGAAGTGTTGTTTTCCCAGATCCCTGAGACCCCGTCAAAGCCGTTATGCGCGCACCCTTTGCCAAATACCGAATACAGTCCACGGCAAATTCTGCATTCCCATCGACTATTAAGGATTCAAGGGATAAATTATGGGTCTGAAATTTACGAATAAAAAACGCCCAGCTCTCAGAAAATCCAGGACGCACAACCACTACCCGGGATCCATCGGCCATTTCATTGACTTTGTAGCCCACATCCTGGGAGAGCATTCCCACGTTGTTGTAGCGATAGATATTTTGACACACCCGCCTCAGATCGGCTTCGGATTCGAATTTCAAACAGGCAAGCTGAATAGATTTTCCTCTAAAGAAGATCCAAACGCTCTCGAAATGCATGGGAAGCCCTTCAATATCCTTTAGGTTTTCATCGCGACTTATGAACTCCGATTTGAGTTGTCCCGAAACGCCTCCACTGACGCCGTCAATGGCCATATCTCTGATTTCATCGACCACCGAAAAGCCTTTATACTTTTGATAGATTCGCTGGGTCAGTATACTCAGTTGATCCTCAAAAGTGAGATAAGGGTTTTCAGTTGCGTAAATGTTCTCGATTTCCTCAGCAGTGATGACATAACTACTTTCTCCTGTTTCCCTAACCTTTAGGTCATCCAATTGATAGGCATCAATGAGTTTTGCAAGCGCTTCTAACTGATGCTCTTTTTTGTAGAAGTACAGTAGAATATCAAATTTGTCTTGGGTCGTCAGTCGTTCATGATTGGTGAAAGGGATGGCTTGATGGATATTGTCTGGAGTAATTGCGCTACGGTGCAAAATGTCAAACAGTATATCCTTGACGTAATTCTTGTCCTGAATAGAGCCATGAATACAGTTCTTGAGTGCTTTCAATAACTCCGCCCGCTTATTGAGACTCCTCTGAAACTCACTCGAAGACAGTCCAGCTTCATGGAGATTGCTGCGCGTAATGTCGTGTATGGACTCTTTAATAAACAGCACCAAAGAGTCAACAGTCATCACCTGCTCATTTGCAAAATAATTGTCCACCTGAAGTTGTTTTGCTTTTCTAAACTGGAATGCGACTAGACCTAGTGTTACCACTAATATCAGCGCTATAAGAAGTATATTGATCATCTTTTCACCTACTTCACCACGCTGAAATATTTCAGGAGCTTATTGCTGCTGTCGAGGGACGTCTTCATGAAAAAATGGTGATGGTCCTTACGACGCTCTTCAATTTGTCTACCTATATAATGCAGCAGTGTATGGTTATTGATCGCCTCCTGAATATCCGAAGACTGCGGAATGCCAACGACTTCCTTAAATCCAAACCGCCTTTTGATATTATTGGCTGACAAGCTCAGATGTTGATCATATCGCCCTAAACAGATTAAGGGATTTCGCACTCTGAGAGATTCATACTCCTTGAGTTCATCGAAGTTCTCCAAGACCGATTTATTCTGATTGAGACACACAACGACGCCTGTTGCGTGCATCAGTACATCATGAGAAATGGGATTCGACAAGCCACTGGGTGTATCAATCAGCACTAAATCATACGTTTTTGAGGCCAATTTCAGTATTCGAGTGATCTCTTCAGCATTTTCATAGAATAGTTTTTCATCTGGATTGCCTGTGCCAATGAGTAGATCTAGTCGAGAATCCTTCATGATAGGCAAGGTGTAATTCACAATCTGCTCGGGAGTCAATTTGCCGTTTTTGACCATTCTTATCAGTGCATCTATACCATTGCTCTCCACCATGGATTGGTTTCTCTTGCTTTCAAAATCGCTGAAAAAACATTTTTCAAGAGCATCGTTAGCCGAATGCACTTGAGCCATCAAAATTTTGAGAGGATATTTCATGGCAATAGTAGACGCCATTACAGCCATTGACGTAGTTGTCGCCGTTTGACCATGGAAATTAGACCAAAATGCTAATTGCATCCTATTTCACCTGCTCCCCGTAGTGTAGCAACCCTTTTGCACTTTTCACATCCCCTTCGAGAATATGTGCAAGGATGGCGATTAACACTTTCTTATAAGCTTGCGTGTGCCCTTTAAACACACCTTTGACATCGTAAAAATACTCATTCACAGCAGTAAAATCCCGCTCATCAAAATCGTGAATGCAAAGATCCACCATTTTTTCACCTTTCAAACAGGGTTCCAAAAGAAGCTGTGCATACCGCGGTTTAATCCTTGAATCCGCCCAGTGCAAATAGACAACAGGAAGGGTTTGAGACAGTTCTTTGAGCGTCAACCGCCTCTGTGTTGCATTTAAATCCATGTAGTTCTGGGTCAATATTAAAAAATCTGATTTGCTTTCTGTGGAAGCTTCCGTTGAAAAAATAATTTCATAAGGTTCTTCAGAAAATCCACCGCGTTCAGTACATAGATCAAAACCTTTAATCGACATTAAATGCTGCGGATATTCTTTCAACAGCTCCCGATTCAGCTCTGTGTCAAGATGGACCAAGACCCTTAAATCCTTACTCAGTAGTTGAGCAATTTGCATAATCACTATTTGTTTTTCATAAGTCATATGCCCTATCAATTCAAAATATTTCATCCTCTTATTCACTCCATCCCAATGGTTTCTGTTGTCGCCTCTTGACTCAGCTCTGTTGTTTCTTGAGCAGGCGGATTCACTTGCCCCTGCTCTGCCACAACACTCACTGCTGGCGTTTGAGGTTTTTCACGGACTTCCATCATGCCGTATCCCGCAAAGCTTGCCAAGAGTGCATCCCGACTTGATTTTTCAAGAGACAGCTGAGCGCGATTGACAATATTGGGGTCTGACAAAATCAATTGCCTAACCTCTGGGTTGACAGGATAATTGACTATGGCTTCCTTTTGAGCATCTGGCTCAACGTATTTAATGACATAGAGGTAAGTCCCTTTTTTATAGAACCCGTCAACGATCGCAGAGGACAATCTTAAAATCTCATCGGCGTTGATTCTAAACCGAAGGTATTGACTCGTCGTTTGCGCATCACCAGCTTTCAAAATGGAATTCACTCTTTTTTTAGAGAGAACAACATAATCAAGACCTGTTGGAAAATTAATGCGCACATCGACATAATCCAGTTCTTTTAGGAAACTTGGCACCACAGCCGAGGACAATTCAAAGTCTCTCAGATCATTTTGAAGCTCTGTTGAATCAAAGAGTAGCGAAGTACCAAGGGGTTGCTTTGCCTTTAAACTGACTTTGACGGTTTTTCCAATCAATTCTTCGCTTTTCAAAATCAAATCTGAAACAGCTGACTTAGAGTCAATACTCTCTGATTTGAAATCCTCAGCAGTCAACGTATGGCCCATTTCAATGTCTTTTACGAGGACAAAACCCTTGACTTTAGTTTCATCCATCTGGCGAATGTAGATTTCATAATCGTTCTTTTGTTGAAAAAGCTTTTGTTCTTGAAACATGTAAATGCCACCTGTTGCACCTAAAAAAAGCACAACCGCCAGTAAGCTGAGCAGTATCCTTAACCGCGTTTTTTTTCTCATTTTGAAGCTCCTTTACCGAAAGAAATTTTAAATCCGCCACGTTTTTTAAGGCCGAGAATAGTCTCAGTCAGTGAAAGACTCTCTTGATTTGCTTTAAAAGGGTTGCCGTTGAAAGGGATTTTGTGATATTTTTTTGGTCTCCATTCGAACTCATCCAAGACGGCATCCAACAATTTTTCCTCACAGGGAGAAAAAAGATGCATCACATCTGGAAAACCTTTGTACATTTCATGAAAGTTCTTATTAAAAGGCATTTGCCAAAGCGCAGAACTATAAAGTCCAATGCGAACGTGAGCTCTCATCCACTCTTGATGCTGTTTTGCCCTTGTCCCACAATCGATAATATAGAAATCTCTATTTCCCGCCAGTAATAGCGCTAGACTTTGACTGTCTTGAAATGGAATGAATTCAACACCATCCATCATAAATCCTTTGACTTTTGAAATCTCAGCCGAATCATTGCCTTCATAATATTGATAAATACTGCCGTATTCTACTTGAGATCCTTCATGCACAATCGTCGCCTTGTACCCCATTTTTTTCAAAGAAAAAGCCAGCATCAAGCTCAAGTGAGTCACGCCAACACCTGATTTCGCCCCTTGAATCCCTATGATCGTGCGTTTACGATGTCTCGTTTCCGGTTGTATCGTTTCAAAAACAGGATTTTTAATCAATTTCTCCGTTTGATTTTGAAGCAAAGTCGTCTCCGGAAATTCAGCTGCAAAAAGGACCTTGCTCATTGCGTCAATTGAACTGTACCGATCATCGGGTTCAAATTCTGTCGCCTTTTGAATGACGTCTTCAATGATGACACCGTATCGTATTTCACTGCTGTCATCGCCATATCCACCCATTTGGACCAAGGTGTGAGACAAAGACAAAGCACCGCTCAGCATGACCTCCATAGTCATGCCTAATGCATAGATATCCGTTCGCTCATCGCTTTGCCCTCTTCCAAACTGTTCCGGCGCCGCATAACCTCGGGTCCCAAGATAAAGAGTGTCACTGCTTTCTGAAACCTTATACTCCCTTGCAATACCAAAATCAATCAGTTTTATCCGACCTTTAGGCGTAATCATAACATTTTCAGGTTTTATATCGCGGTGGATAATAGGTCTTTCCCTTTGGGTGTGCAAATAGTCTACTACTGGCAATAGTTCACGCATCATTTCGATGACTTCACTGGGCTTAAAAGAGCCTTTTGTCCGAATGCATTCCGCTAACGTTAGCCCTTCAATATACTCCTGTATAATAAACAAGTGATTGTCATCTTCCTCAATATCGTAGATTACAGGCAATCCGGGATGTTTTAAATGTTTAAGTATCTCGACTTCTCTAATAGTCTTCTGGGTTTCAATTTCTTTTTTTTGCATACATTTAATCGCTATTAAAACGTTGAGTTTAAGGTGCATCCCTTTATATACAGTGCCCGACCCTCCGCTTCCTAGAGGCTCAAGAATTTTGTAACGATTGTCTAGAACGCGATTGATCACACTCATCACCTCATGAAGGACCATTTAGCCCTTTTGTTTTTTTTGACTAGAATTGCAGTCAAATTATCCTCTGCACCTGCACTTAGAATCTTTTCAAAGAGTTCCTCAAGGGAAGTACTGCCTTCCTTTGAAGCCTTACAGCAATCGATCAAATCACTGGTTTGACAGGTTGTGTACAAACCATCCGTACAGAGGAACAGGGCGCTAATATCCTTGGTTTCTAAATCGATTTGTTCAATGGACAAATGCTCTTGCCCCCCTATACACTGAGTGATTAAATGCCGTTTGGGATGCACCATGATTTCTTCCTCCGTTAGGAAGCCCCGCTCCATCTGAATTTGAACCCAAGAGTCGTCACGCGTCAGTTTTTTTAACTTTTTACAGTAAGCATAAATACGACTATCTCCCACGTGAAATCCCTTTAACCGATCCTTCCATAGCAGAATCAACGAACAAGTTGTCCCCATCGCCCTGTTTTCATCGCTGGCGTATTGGAACATCTGTTGGTGCAAATTTATAAGTTCACGTTCAAAGGAATGGGCAAAACTCTCGAAATCAAACGCTAACAAATCAGCGCGTTTCAACATTTTGTACCAGTGATTCGAAAGGCCAGTCATAATCCAAGCGCTTGCTAAATCGCCTTTTTCGAGTCCCCCTAGTCCGTCGCAAACAATTGCAAATACGACACTGTTTTGATTGAAATACCCAATGTCAATAAAATAGGCATCTTCGTTGAGACTGCGGTATGTACCCACATGACTCATGGAATACCCTTTCCACTTATGAGCTCTAACGTTTTCCAAAATAGAAAGCCTTGGTTGAGAAAACAATGCTATCCCCCTCTTTCAAAGCAACAGGCACATTGCTTACAATTCTTTCCTGATTGACGTGCGTGCCATTTTTAGAATTTAAGTCAACAATATAGAACGTCTCTCCCACTTGCCTTATTTCGGCGTGCACTCTGCCCACAGTGGCTTCCATGAGGCAAAGATCCACCAAATCAGCTTGCCTCCCAATTATAAAGCGCTCGACTTCAAGTAAAATTGACTTGTCATTCTCCTTGTCTTTCAAATAGGCCTGGGTTGAAACCGCTTCGCTGAGAAGTTCTGTTTTATTATGGATCACAGATTCACTTCTTCGCACTTGATTCGAAAGAGCATTTGACATTATTTCTTGCGCCTTATTCGGCGGATTGATCAATTTAGCCTGAAGTGAGATACGCTCTGAACTCTGAACTTCCATTGAAGGTTTAAGCATAGAAATTAAATGGTCTTTTTTGACGCTAGGCACTTCCCTATCACGTAGAGGTAACTGTTTTTTCGATGGATTCCCAACCCTTTTATTTTCTTGATTCACAGAAGTCTCCTGATTCTCCATAGACTTGACCCATTTGAACAGATAATAATTCAGCGGAACACCCAGTGAAAATAGGGCGATAACACTATTCGTCATACTGCCAGTCATATTTTTTAAAGTTCTGAATCCCAAAACAGCCGCTATGATAAAAAAAACATCGACCATTAAGAGGACAGCAGTTTTAGTATCGAGCTTGAACAAAGGGTAAGCCTGCAATTGCACATTTTGATTCAATGGCTTCTTTCGCACTTCCAAAACGGTTTTTTTGGATAGTGCAATTGGTACTGCATTGTCCTTTTGAGGGGCAGAAAACGCATTTATGGGGACTTGAGCAACCGCTGACTCGCTTTCAAAAGCGGACATGAGTATACTTTTCAGTGCCATAAGTGAGGGGTAAGGCTCTCTTAACAAGCCATTGACGGCGTTGACCATAATACTCAAGTCCGGCTGCATTCTCTCCTTATAAGTGTATAAGATACTTTGAAGGTAATGATTCAACCACATCTCCTCTTCTCTGAGATCTTGACTGAGTGGTAGATAAATCAAATGAATGCGCAAAGTGCTTAAATCTATAAAAGTATGCCCGGTCTCCAGCAAAAAAAGTGTCGCTTCGAGTAAATAAGACTCCGACTTTGTCAGTACATCCACTATTTGAAGAATACATTGGGAAAGCACACTACACGTAGGCTCTTTACGAGAAAAAAACAAATCCAAACTCACCAAGCCCGTCAGATTATAGCGCAATTCCCGCTTGCCTTCTAAAGCGAAATACTCAAATGGAATAATCCCAGCGATACCATTGTGTTTCAGCATTTTGACTTGATATTCTGCCAAGCGCTCATCCGAATCTAAATGGTAAACCAAATAGTTCGAGTGGATTTCTTGCATATAGGTTAATTTTTCTTGAATGAATTCACTTTTCATCAGTACACTCCTCTGGCTTTTTATAAACTCATCCAGTAAACCATAACCCCAGCCGTCAAAAAAGGGGTAAACGCCACGCTGGCTCTTTTGATGATTTGCGTCTTTCTAATGACAAGTTTCGCCACTCCCCACCAAACAAGTGCCATCATAAAGGCACTAAAGATAGTCTGAACCCCTATGACAACGCCCATCCACAGAAAGATGGACGCTATAACAAGGGCATCTCCCTCGCCTAAAACCTTTCTCAAAACAATCCCTATAGAAATACATACGCCTGCAAAGACCAGCCAACTCATAACTTTGCCCTGAAAACTTGCCTCACTAGTGAACAGTCCCGTATATGCAAGAAGCCCGACCCCTAACCAAAGTGAGTAAGACGATTCCAAAATATCTTCTAGGGATATGTCCATTAGCAGCACGAGCCAACCCACATGAAAAATGTCCCGTGAATAGAGTTCACAAATGAGAAAGGCCACTAAAAACAGTGCTAAATAACGCTTAATCCTGTAATCGATTCGTTTTTTGTTCAAACCCCACGGCTTCACCTGATTATTTTCCCTCCATTGGCGCAGTTTTGGCACAGGGTATAAACCCTGCCCTTATACTCCACCGACTTATAGACAATTTGTCCGCCTTCGCCCACGTACTGTTCTACTTGAACGGGTATATTGCCACTTGAATTGTTGCTATTCAAACTCGCACATTTCATCGTGTGAAAAACAGAGCCATTCTTGATTCCATTTGGTGTGATCCAACCGGAGGTTGTCACTTTTTTGAGGGTGCTTTTTTCGTCTCCAGGTCCCCAGCAGCGCACCATAATACTGTTGGTAAGCTTTAGATCTGGCAGAATACCATCAAAGAAAAGTGGCCGAACGGAATAGTGAACAATTAATTCAATTTCCGGTGTGGCCCCTAAAAACTTTGAGCTCATGTAATCCATATTGCCCTCTATCCAAATACTTTCAACGGCCTTTAAGCTATAACCATGATAATTTTCCATGTACTTGCGGACCATGACATTGGCCATGGGGGATAAAACCGCTGTTTTTCCCCGTTCATAAACGAGTTGGCTGATTGCATAGAGGACGCTGATACCAAAAGTCTTTGGATCTTTGATGATTTCTGCTGCGCTTTGTGCTGCATCTTCAAAAGTTGTGAGTAAAGGGTCAAGTTGTTCCGATGCAATAAGAGGA
>JBBRGL010000030.1:0-14213 GCA_038240675.1 Peptostreptococcales bacterium | reverse complement strand
CAATCAAAATCAATGACAAAAGAAGTGCCTTTGAAAATTGGCGACAAGCTTACAAATGCCTTTTGAAGGACTTTGTCGGCCATAACAGTCTCTTCTGAACAGGCCTCAGCACTACTGTTTATGTGTTGAATGAACATTCCTTGAATGATTTCTTGAAGCTGGATTTTCTTTTCCATCATGGCTGTGAGCGCAAGCATCTCTTGGAGATAAGCCTCTAAATCGTATTTTTTCATGGATTGGTTGCCATATTTTTCTTCAATGAGACGCGTCTTTTGTGACAATTTTTCGATCTGTTTGATTTGCTCCGCGAACATATCTTTTTTCAATCCATCAAAGAGCTCCGCCACAACTTCTGTTTCCCGAATCATGGGCAGTTCAACCAATTGAAGCGAGAGCTCCTTTTCCTCAATATTTCTGAGGGCATCGAGTTCTTCTTGAGCCTCAAGCAGCGCCAAATGCAGTTTCTGTTTCTCCTTTTCATAAGCATCGAAATCAAAGGACTTGCCACCTTCTACTGAAGCTGGTTTTATAGGCTGAAAATCGTCGTCTACTCGGGTGGATCCTAAATAGCCTTCACCCATACGCTTGTCCGAGTACTGAACAATGACAGCATGACCTTGTTTGATCAGACCTGCACGGGTTTTATATTCCAACACTAAACTGAGTTTATTCTGAGAGCGGCCCAGTTTTAACAATTCATTTTCAAAGGTTTCATAACTGTCACTTGAGTAGATGGTTTGACCTCTTCGACCTTCCAAATCCTCGGGTTCAAATCCTAAAAAATCGCTGACAGACGGCGATAGGTACTTGAGTTCACCTGACTTACTCATAAACCAAACAAAATCAGTGAGGTGTTCATAAAGCTTATTGACTGGTGATTCGACTGTCTTGACCACGGTTTTTTCTTTGACAATTTCACTGGGTGGAAGCTTTGGCAATTGGCCAGTGTGTATAATTTGGTTGAGGTAATAATTTCTTCTGGATTTGTATTCTAACAAATAGCACGTCATCGAACAAATAACCCAGCAGCTTAAGAGTATAAAGACGCTTGTATACAGACTGACGAATAGAGCTTTTTCAATCTGAACTGCGAAAAAAACATACCCTAAGAAAATGATAAACCCAGAAATGACGCTTTTGACAAAATCAGTTCTCAAAATTGTCAGCGAAAAAAGCATGAAAATCACAAGGCCCATGTAATAATGCACCCTCACCTCGGGGGGTGCATAGGACAAGATCACCAAATGACCAATACCACTGGCGACGATGACCACCGAAATCAGGGCCTCCATCCAAGACTGTAATTTTTCTGAATAAGACGCTATAAAAACACCCAGCGCCAAAGGGATAAACAAGGCAAAGCGAACGAACCACGCTACATATTTGACCTCAGGCATAAGCAACATATCCATAAGCCCAAACAGCGCATAAATAGCCACAGCAATGATAAGTCCGATTCGCCGTTGACCCAACTCTCTTTTCATTTCGTGCGTCTTGTATTGGTTCTCAATATTCCCGTCAAAAGACAGGGTCAATATATTCATGCTCATCTCATCATGGGAACTTGGAAATATGGATAAAAAATCAGACTTCAAACTCATGGTATCCCCCAATTATTCTCTCTCTATTTTGGTCATTGGTACACTTTTGATTCTCTCATTATATCAGAATTTTGCTAAGATGCCTCTACGGATTGTCTTTGCAACTTGAAAAATTCGAAAAAAGTTTACCGATGCACTTTTGGTCCCTTAACCAAGCTTGCTTTCCAGTGGGGTGGCAAAAGTCCATGGTAAAGAGGTGTTTCATAGCGGTCGTCGATGAGTATAAGTCGTCCTTTGTCCTCACCGTCTCTAATAAGACGTCCTCCTGCTTGTAGAACACGTATCATGCCGGGTATCGTGTAGGTATAGTCGTAACCCTTAAAACCAAGCTGTGTGTAGTAGGCCTCAATCAGTTGAAGTTCAGGGCCTATCATAGGAAGACCTACTCCGACCACAATGACGAGAGACAACCGATCAGCCTTCAGGTCAATGCCCTCGGAGAATACGCCCCCAAGTACGCAGAGACCTGTTAAATGAGCACCTTCATCTGCCGTAAAAGCATCCAAAAAGTCAGTTCTGTCCATCTCAGTCATGGCTCTTTTTTGGACGATGAGAGGGCGGTTTTCAACACGCGATAAAATACTATAGACGCGGTTGAGGTAATCGTAAGAAGGGAAGAAGACAATGCTATTGCCTTTTTTGTGCATGAGATGATTCTCAATACACAAGGCAATTTCATTTAATGTCTGATCCCGATCTTTGTATCGGGTCGAATAGGGTTCAATCATAATTTTAAGGTGTTCTGGCGGATAAGGAGATCCGAGGCGTAACGCATTGATCTCCTCGCCAAGAAGACCAAAGCACTGTTTAAAATATGCCATTGGCGACAGTGTTGCAGAAAAAAGACACAGGGTTTTAACTTGCGAAAATGCAGCTTTTAGCATTCTCCCAGCATCTCTACAAAAAAGCTGTACCGTAAACTGACTTTTGCCTTCTCTTCTATAGAAGTGGACAAATTCTTCCCCAAAATAGTCAAGCCTTTTGAGATAAGACAACACGCTAAAATACATGTCGAGCACAGGTTCCCCCAATGCATTCAGAACTTCAGGCTCCTCAGCTTCAAAAGCTCCCTTCACACTCATACATGCCTCATAAAGCCATAGTGGAAACGTCGTCTCCCAAACCACAGCGTCCTCCTGAACCTTCATTTTGGCGTTGATTTTCGTATGGAGTTTCTGAAGTGCCGAATGGAGTTTTTTACTTTTACCCTTGGCAGAGGCAATTGCTTTTTTGAGCGCCTCCCGGGTGAGCTCTGCAGAGTACATCGCCCTTGAACGTTCTACAAGGTTGTGGGCTTCATCCACCAACAACACATGTTGTTTCTTTTCCGAAAAAAACCGTTTTAACTGTACATCTGGGTCCCAGACGTAATTGTAATCACAGATAATAATGGCGCAAAAAAGGCTTAAATCCAGGGCAAACTCAAAGGGACAAACTTTAAAAGCATTTGCATAAGTGCTTATTGTCGTCACATCAAAAAAAGACGACTGCGTCAGCGCCTCATAGAGGGCAGCGTTAATCCGATCAAAATGACCCGCTGCATAGGGGCAGTCCATAGGATTGCAACTATAAGTTTGATTCAAACAGAGTTTCTCTTTTGCTTGGATTTCGATGATGGAGGCCTTAAGGCCCGCTTGCTGCAGCTGCAAAAATGCGCGCTTGGCATTTTCTCGCCCGGTTGTTTTGGGTGTCAAATAAAAAATCTTGTCAATTTCATTTTTATCGTTGGCCTTGAGAGCAGGATAGAGTACTGACAGTGTTTTTCCAATGCCTGTAGGTGCTTCGACTAAGAGTATTTTTTCATTTTGTATACTGCGGTAAAGGCTCTTTGCCAATTGGTGTTGGCCTATTCTATAAGGAAAAGGGAAGGCCATACTGGCCGCGGAGTCGATCAATCTGTTTTTTAAATCTGCCGTCAATTGCATCCACTGACTATAAATGTCTATGGTCTTTTCGAAGTACAGACTCAGTTCATCCCTTGTATAGCTGTACTTCAAGGTTTTAATAGACTTCCCCTGAGGTTGACCATAAATAAGCAGTACATCCAGAGCATCAAAGTTTTCTTTTTCGGCTACCATATATCCGTAGAGCATTCCTTGATACAGGTGTAGCATGCTGAGGGGTTCTTCTATATCATCAAGGTTTCGACGTGTAGATTTGATTTCAACGACACAGGGTTCATCTGTGAGTCTCACCCCATCGGCACGGCCACTGATTTCAAGTTCTAAATCCCCTCTGACCACTGTCAAAGTAAGGGATACTTCTGAATCAATACCCAGCTCAAAGGCATTCTGAATAACCCGATGAACTTCTTGCCCTTCAAGTTGACGTGTGCTGGACTTAAAACTTTGATCAATATCCCCACTCCGATAGATAAACTCTATCAGGCCACGCACTGAAATCCGCTGCTTCATCCTTCTCTCCTAACGCAATATACTCACTCTATTTTAACCGGTCAGCAGGTGTCATGCAACCAAGTCTAAAAAAGCTGCTGCAAGACAGGAATATATTCCTAGTTTGGCAGCAGCTTCTTTATCACTTATTGTACTGTATATATTTTTTTTCTTGCTTTACAATTGTCTTTGAGTAGCCCGTTTGATAGGTACTATTCGCCGCATAGTAGGACGCAAGTCTTCCTTCACCTCTGTTGTACTCTGATAACGCCCGGTGTGGGTCTGTATGACTGATTAACAACTCAGAAATGTAGCGAATACCCAGACCCAGATTATACTCTGGGGTAAAAATCTGACTTGGGTCATATTTAAGACCTAATTCTTTGCCATATGTCTCCACAAGCCATTTTTCAGTGCTTGGGATGATTTGCATAAATCCTCTGTCGCGGCTAGTCCCAACCAGTTGACCGTTGAAATTGCTCTCCTTTTGAATAACCGACAAAATTAGTGATGGCTGAACCTTGTATTTTTCTGCATAAGTGACAAGAATCAGCGCAGTCTTAAAATCTAAAGGTGTTCCTTCCGAAATTTCAAATGCCCTTTTAATCTTTGAATCCTCCAACTGACTCATAGAAATCAGCCGGTCCAGCAATTCATACTTTTTAATGAGATCTTCACCTGTTTCAAGCTTTGTTTTAAGTGCACCATTTTCTTGTTTCAGCAAGCTTATTTGGCTTGATAAACCTGCTTCCCGAGACTGGCTATAAGCCTCTTTTTGCGCTATTTCAACATAACTCAGTCCTAAGGCTACAAACAACCCTAAAATTGAAATGAGGACGCCTAAGAGCACCCCTTTGATATCTTTTGAAACCATCATTTCACCATCCATTTTCCTTTTTATGCTAACTTCTGAAGAGTCTTGTTGATTCTACAACAGGACTTTCATTTTGACAACGACTTTTTTGTAATGTTTTTTGGTGCTTTTGATGATTTTCAAGCGCAACACAGTCATACCAAGGATTTCGACGAAAAATAAAAATCCCCCTATATCCATATAGAGGGCAACCACTCTTAATATTCCATTATTTTTGTGTTTCAATGAGAATTCCGCCATTCTTTAAGAAGATTTGTTCGTAAAGCAGCATAAAATGTACCTTATCTTCCATATGTGCAGAGCTTGTCATTTCATCCAGTAGATCAACATCATGAGACTGATCCATTTCACTCAAAACAGCATTTGCCATGTCTATATACCACTGTCTGAAATAGGCCTCAAGTAAAGGTCTCAGGCTGTTTTCAAAGGATTCATAGCTGTATTTTATCCCAGGGCTAAAATTCCGAGTCAAAAAAGGCTCCACTGCACGGTGGACAGGTCCCACTTCTATCGGCGCAATTTTCTTGTAGAAGGCATGGAGTGCATTTTCTCTGGCGGTATCGTTTAATCTTACTGTGGGCTTTTCAGTTGGCTGAATGATTTTAGGGGTGTTTTCTGTGTTTTCCACCCCACTCATCATCATTGCATAGACAGAAACCGAGATCAACACCACAATGAGCAAACCACCAAAGCCCAAAAGTCCTATAAACAGTCTTTTTTCCAGTTGTGTCATAGCCCCTCATTCCATTGATTTATTACGAAGCACCATGTGCACATGATCCTCCCAGAGACCGTTGATCTGAAGGTACTTCACCGCAATCCCCTCCTCATAAAACCCAAGTTTTTCCACAAGGGCAAGGGATGGTTTATTGCGAGGCATGATATTGGCTTCAATACGGTGCAAACCATAAGCGTCAAACACCATCTCAATACCTGCTTGTAGTGCCTCATAAGTATATCCCATTCTCAAATAATCCACATCGCCTTTATAACCGAGAAAACAGGATTTGAAAGGTCCCATAATGATATTGGTGAATGCAAAGGTTCCAATAATTTTTGAAGGCTCTTCTTTAAGCGCCATCCAATAGCGCAGTTCGCTTCCAACGAGACCCGCGTCAATACTTGCTTGAACAATCATTTTTTGGTATGCTTTTGTATAGTAGAAGGCTTCTCGAGCAGGTTCATAATCCACTAGAAAGTTTTGATTTCTGCGGTAATACTCAACAATGGCCTCTACATCCTCTAAATTTGTCGATTTTAGAATCAACCGTTCTGTTTTCATATCCATTTTACACCTCTCATTAGAACATTAAATCACTATAAAAGATGAGGGTGTCAAAAGTCCGTAGTTGATCTTATTCATACTGCATATAGTTCCGGAATGTTCAACTGGAACTATATGCAGTATGAATAATCGAGAAACTTACTTTTGACACTCTCATCATAAAAGGAGAACACATGAAAAAAGTCTTCAATACTTTCCTCGCTGGTCTAAGTGCAGTCCTTCCCATTAGCATTACGGTTTTAATCCTGATCAAATCCTTTGATCTGATCGACGGCATACTTGGCAACTGGATCATCAGGTTTACTGGACATTCCATTCCCGGAGTAGGATTTATCATTACAATCAGCAGTATATATTTGATTGGGCTATTTGCCAAACATTATTTTGGGCAAGCAATTCTAAAAATTGTCGAAACCAGCATGGCTAAAATCCCTGTCATTCAACTGATTTATAGAAGTGTTAAGGACCTCAGTTCCCTGCTCACTAAAGACAGCAAAAAAAGTTTTTCCCAGGTGGTTAAAGTTTATTTCCCATCACCCTCACAAGTCAGCATCGGCCTCATTACAAACGATGCCATTCACATCGACGGGGAAGATTATGTGGCTGTATTTATACCGACGACCCCTAACCCCTCCAATGGATTTTTGATCTATATCAAAAGAGAAGAGCTTGTCCTTCTCGATACAACGGTAGAAGTAGCGGTCAAAATGGTGGTTTCAATGGGTTCCGTCGCACCTGAGAACCTCTATAGTAAAGCGACTCTATAAATTATAAAAAACCCATTCAAAAGACTTATCGCAAAGGACGCCAAGGTGAAGCAAGAACCGCAAGGACGCAAAAGGGTACCAACATTTCGAGATCTCGGTTTGTAGATATATCCATTTATTTCTATATTGTATGCATCTTCTCCAAAATCAACGCCGTCAAAAAAAAATAATCCATCTTTCCTTTGCGTTTCTTAGCGTGCTTTGCGTTCTTAGCGGTATGCTTGTTGTTAATTTACCTCAGTTTCGATGTTGTTTTTCCATTAAACCCCTTTTGCGTTCTTTGCGTGTGTTTACTTTTGTGTCAATGTTGAATCATTGGTCTATGTTGGGGGACATATATAACATTTCCGCTTATCTTTTAGAAATAGATATAAATTATAACGATTACACTATTGTAATCATGTCAATTATATGGTATTATAAATTATTAGAGTGTCAAAAGTAAGTTTCTCGAATATTCATACCCCATATAGTTCCAGTTGAACCATCCGGAACTATATGGGGTATGAATATGATCAACTAAGGACTTTTGACACCCTAATCATAAATTATGAACCAAACATTCTAACACCCTAAAAAATTGTCGACGTCCCCCAACGCCGGCAATTTTATTGTGAGCTTCTTTCTAACTTCCCATTTCACCGTTTATTGATTATACTGATTAGAGTAGATTTAGGAGGCCATTATGTACGATTTTCATTCCCATACTGATTTTTCAGGCGACTGTAGTGCCACACCCGAATCCATGGTTCAATCTGCTATTGCAAAAAGACTCAAGGGTTTAGCCCTGACCGATCACGTGGACTATGATTATCCCCATGAAACACCCAGCTTTGAAATGGACTTGGATGTGCATTTTAAAACCTTAACCAATCTCAAAGTAAAACATGCGAAAGAGATCCAAATCGCCGTAGGTCTTGAAATCGGCTACCAGACAAGTTGTTGTTTAAAAGCATCTCAGACAGTGACTTCAAGGCCCTATGATTTTATTCTCTGCAGTATTCATACATTAAAAGGTGCGGATCTCTATTATGGCAACTTTTTTCAGACCCGTACACCACTAGAAGCCATTACGGAATATTTGGAAGCACTTTGCCAAATGGTGGACAATTTTCACGACTTTGATGTCGTCGGCCATTTAGACCTTCCTCGGCGCTACCATAAACCTATCAACGCACTGAGCACCTCTGATTACACAGCCGTATTGACCAAGCTGCTTCAAAAAATCATCGCACAGGACAAGGCTATCGAGTTCAATACATCAGGCTACAGGTACGGCGATGAAAGCCCCTACCCAAACTTTGAAGCCGCGAAGCTCTACTACGCCCTAGGCGGAAGGAAGATCACCCTAGGATCAGATGCCCACCGCCCCGAGGATATCGGTCACCTTTTCGACGAAACCGCAGCTGTCTTAAAGGGAATTGGCTTTGGAGTCGCCTACTACTATGTGAATAGACAGGCCATCTCTTACACACTTTAATGTATAAAAGGGGGTGGATTGAAAGATGATCCGCCCCCGCCGAATCGCTTCGCTGGCCGAATGTCCCTCTGGGACGCCGAATCGCTTACGCTAGCCGAATGCTCCTCTGGAGCGCAAAAAATAAGAAAGAGTTACTATTCCGTCGCACATCGGTAGCCCGGGTGCTAAGAGAATCGGCCTGTAGGCCAAGCGGAAAAGAGCTAAGAAGTTCTGTCAATAGCTAAAAGGATATAGACAAAAAAACCATAAATGAATTCATGATTAGGGTGTCAAAAGTAAGTTCCTCGAATATTCAACTGCATATAGTTCCAGTCGAACAATCCGGAACTATACGCAGTATGAATAGGATCAACTAAGGGCTTTTGACACCCTAATCATTCATTTATGGTTTTTTGCCGTATGTGCCGTACATTTGTTTGATGCGTTTGACGTTAATTTGTTGATTGAGCTGTTTAATGTCATTGCTACTGCCCAATTCTTGAAAAAGCGCTTCATAGTCCTCATCCTGAGTCGGCGCAGAAGGTTGAGCCTGAGGCTCAACCTTGGGACTCAGTTCTTTGACAACTGGGGGTTTGGCTTTTAGGAGATCTTCTGTATGGGGCACCGGTATTTTTTGGGGTATTTCAACGCGTTGAAGGCTCTCAACCAGTTTTTCAAGTCTCTGATTAGAGGGGAAAACCCGGCACTGGTCATAGGCTTTTTTTGCCGGTTCAATATGTCCTTTTGTCAGGTTTAAAATGAGTTTAATATGGGCTTCAGAGACGATTTCTTCGAAATAATCCTTCAAGGTCTGAATGCTTCCTTGATCAATTTTTAGGGGTGCTGTCTTTTGGGTTGCTTCTCCACTCAGTGCCATACCTGCTTTTGGAGCAGTCACAACTGCCATAGGACTCCCTTTTGTCTCATTCTCTAAGGATTGGTAGACGTAGGGTGGCATCTTATCCCCTCGGAGTTTGGGCATAATAGGACTAATGACATTTTCAGTTGATTTGAGTACACCTTTGCGAATCAACCCCTCTATAGCACCCTCAGCCCGCTGTATTGAACACCCCATTTTGACGGATATAATGTCTAGAGACAGAAGCGCCTGAAGGACCTTGATATCGGCAAACCGTGCTAGCACCACACAGGCCATTTTTTCTTCCAAGTTCAAATCGGTACGGTCAACCACGTCTTCATTGATCAAAAAATATCCCAAATAGCTGCTCCTATCTTTATAAATGTATTAGAAATCGATAACTTCCTTTTTGGAGCTTTAATCCTTAGAGTAACTCTGTGATTTTTATTCTGGATTCTTTTGACAAATCAACAAATTTGGCGCCGATTTGGACGATAGGCTTTGTCGGGTAATTTACATCCACAAAGACGATGCGACCGCGGTCACCCGTATTGAGCATTACCTCTTTTCCTGTATAGTACTCCGCCAAATTGGTCAAAAAAACATAACAAATTCTAGGATCAAAAAGTGTCCCACTGCTCCAAGAAATGTATTCTGCTGCATCAAAAGGAGAGACTTTCCTTTTGTAGACGCGGTCATGGGTGACGGCATCATAGACATCACACACCATGAGAATCTTCGAAAATTCATGAATTTGACCCGACCGTATTCTGAGGGGATAGCCCGTGCCATCCATGCGTTCATGATGCTGAAGTGCTGCAAATTTAACGTTTTGCGAGACCCCTTGTGTCTTGAGGAGCAAGCCATAACCAAACTGAGGGTGTTTTTTGATCACCTCATATTCGTCTGCTGAAACTGCCATACTTTTATTAAGGATGAAGTCAGGAATTTTGAGTTTGCCAATATCAAACAAAAGACCAGCTGTAGCAACGTCTTCGAGATCCGTCTTGGAGTAACCGAGCCATTTCCCTACCATACTCGCCAAAATGCCCACCCGCAGCGAATGCTGGAAGGTATAGTCATCACTCTCTTCTAATTGTTTGAGGCGCATTAAAACATCGTTATTTCTGACCATATCGGGCAAAATGCGAGATACGTTGCTTTTGATGGATTCATAGTTGAGTTGATCCTTACTTTTGAGTGTTTCAAACATTTGTTTTGTCTCTTCGATAATCGTCTTGTGCTTTAAATCGATGGGCAGATTGCCTTCGCCCGTTATAACATGAATTTCCATGTTTTGATTGAAGGGACTGACGACAAAATCAGGAAAATCATTTTTTTCTAGTTCTTCGAGTTCATGGAGGTAGTTTTTTACATCGAAATTAGCCCCTTCCTCCTCAGCGACACGGGCCAAAATTGCCGTATGTTCTTGAGGTGTAAGTGCTGTTTTCTCTTCGATTAAATCTTGGTCTTCGTAAATAACCACTTCTCTGACACCTAAATTCTCGAGCATAAAAACATGACGCTTACTGATTACACTTGCCTTGGCAAGTAACTCAATGGTCCCGCCGCTGTTGAGAACCGCTTCGGCTAGGGTCATTCCAGGTACTAATTCGTCCACACCAATCTTTTTCACAGATTCACCACCATCTTTTAAACTTTTTGTCTCTTGAATTTATGATTAGTATTTAATCTACAATTGCTTTATTTGCAGTTTTTCAGCGGCCTCTTGAGACCTCTACCCCTACATCATATCAAAATAGACCTCACAGGTCGAGTGAAGTTTCTACATGAGTGCCTAAAGGAATATAAACGCCTACAGAAGTCCCTTTTCCAATTTCACTTTGTATATCTATATACCCATCATGCATCTCTATAATCTTTCTAGATATAGACAGTCCAAGCCCAGTTCCTGAAAGTTTTGAATCCCCTTTATAAAAGCTCTCTGTTACATAATTAATGTCCTTTTTATGGATACCAACACCTGTATCCGTCACGATCATTCTCAAATACCCTTTATCAAGATCCAGTTTGATTTCAATAGTTCCCGCTTCTGGTGTGAACTTAAGTGAATTGTCTACCAAGTTGATAAGCACTTGCCGAAGTCGGTTCCTGTCTGCCCAAATCGAAATCCCGTAGGCTGTTTTTTTAAGCTGAGTTGTGACATTTTTTTTCTTAAACCGCTGTAAATATTGTCTCAGGACGTCCTCGCAAAGGTCTTCTATACTGAAATGTTCTTTTTTCAATCGAATAATATTGGCATCCAACCTCGAAAAATCCAAAAGATCTTCCAGCAAATCACTCAGTCTCTCCGTTTCACTTGAGATAATTTGAAGCCCTAATTGTGTTTCCGATGTATTGCTAAGGTCCCCTGTCAATATGGTTTCACTCCACCCTTTAATGGAAGTCAAAGGTGTCCTGATTTCATGGCTTATAGAAGAAATAAATTCATTTTTGACCTGTTCTGATTTTTCGATTTCTTCGCTCATATAGTTCAGCGTATCTGCTAACTCTCCAAGTTCATCGTTTGAACGCCTTTTGGCGCGTACATGAAAATGACCTAGAGCGATGTTGTCTGCCACAGCTTTTAGTTCATATATGGGGTCTATGATGTTTTTCGCAAGCAAAGTGGATAAATAAAGTGCTGCAATCAATACGAGTAGTCCAATGGTGTAGGAATAAACCATCAATCTTTTGACGACGGAATCCAGTTCCTGAATGGAGGTGATATAGCGCGCAATGCCGACAATGCGTCCATCGCTGAAAAGGGGTGCACTGACAGCCATAACAAGCTCACCTGTCGGTGGGTTTTTACCACGCCATACACCGACAACACCTGTTTTAGAAAGGTTAAAATCCTCAGTATTGACAATTTGTTGATTGTAAATGCGCGAAGAGGTATCAATGACCTTGCCTGACAAATCCAAAATTTGAAGTTCTAAATAGTTGGGCACTGATGAGTTTTCTAGAATCAACTTGGATTTTGACCGCAAATTCGTATCTTTGATATAACCATTATAGAACTCAACTGCAATATTGATCCGGTCGAAAAGCACCTGCTCTACATTGCCATAATAATACTCATGGATGCCAAAAGTCATGATCCCCTCAAAGATCAAAATGGTGACCAAAATGACCAGGGTGAAATTCAAGGTGAGCTTTAAACCAATGCTATTTCTGAGTCTGAACATCCTAATCCTTCTTCCAAGTGTAGCCCTGTCCCCAAATAGTCTCTAAATATTTGGGGTGAGATGCGTCGTCTTCAATTTTTCGACGGAGTCTTCGGATGTTGACATCTACAATCTTCATGTCGCCCACATAGTGATCCCCCCAAATTTTTTCAAGAAGTCCCTCTCTTGATAAAATACTTCCTTTGTGCTCAATAAAAATTTTAAGCATCATAAATTCTGTAGGCGTTAAGATCACTTCTTGCTTATCTTTATAACACGTGCGCGTCGAAACATTGAGCTTGAAAGGTTCTGAGTGTATTTGTTCTTCTATATACTTGTCCTGATTGATTTTGACACGTCTGGAAATAGCCTTTACACGCGCAACCAACTCTGAAGGGGAAAAAGGCTTGGTCATATAATCGTCCGCACCATATTCAAGCCCTAAAATTTTGTCGATTTCTTGAGCCTTTGCAGTGAGCATCAAAATACCAATTTTAGGATTGTCACGTCTCACTATTTTACAAACTTCAAATCCGCTGATTCCCGGGAGCATCACATCCAAAACGGCAATATCAAAATCCTTCGTCACCTTAAGAATGCTGAGTGCTTCTTCACCCGATGCCGCTTCAACCACTTCGAATGAATTTCTGGTCAAATTGATTTTTACAAAACTGCGTATAGATTGGTCATCCTCTAACAACAATATCTTTGCCATGCATCTCTCCTAAGGATTCAATATTTTAAAACTCTCTCTAATTTCATAATCTGTCAATGTCAAGTTGCGGTACCTAGTCAAATACTCTTCAGGAACATCTCGATTGGTCACTTGATAGAGTCCAATATAGACTTTGCCGTTTGACCGTCCCAACAAATAATAAACCACGTCTTCATTGGCAAGCTCTTCCTTAAAATCATTGTACTGATTGTTTGGCAAGCTTACAATTTCAAACAAATCAAAAGCAAGGGCTGGTTCTAGCTCAATTTTGAACTTAACCCGCTGGATCTCTTGCGATTCTTGATTGTTGTAGACGGAGATATCCATCTTCCAGCGAGATGGCAACGAAAACCGGTAAGCGCCCTCAAGATCGTCATAGGTTACTCTGAATAAAGCCAAACCTTCCTTTCCATCCCACTTAAACCAGCCGTTCAACTGAGAAACGCGCAGCGACAATGGTTCACCATTTGAAGGGGGCGTCACTGGTTTTGCAATTTCTAAAACGCCATCTCCGTCAACATCTTGCGATATCAGCAGTTTGGATTTCAGTGTTTTCTCATACTTTACAATGTTATTTTGTCGATAAAAAACGCTCCTAAGCTTGAGGTGATCTATAAGCAGCACGTCCGTTGCCGCAAGAGTAGAACCCAATGAAAAATCCAAAAAAATTGCGGGTTGACCTTTAGATGCATAACCAAATTGAATCCTGTCATATACTTTTACAGAGGAATCTAAGTCAAGAACATCCTTGACTGTCACAATCCCCTGATCTTCTTTGAGAATGGTGGCTGTAGGGACTTTGTCATGATTGTAAGAGAGGAGAAACAGTTCTCTTCTACCATCTTGATCAAAATCATCCATCAAAATTTCTGAGTATTCGCTTTTGTATGCCTCACCATATTCGCCGTTATTATAGGCGTAAATGCTGAGATTTTTAAGGGTTCCTTCAGCACCTTGCAACCCAAGAATCAAGCTCAGTCGACCATTGCCAGACAAGTCGTCAATTCTCGCATAGATCAGATCATTGCCAATGCCCTCTTGTTGATGTGCCACATAAAACCCTACATCGGACCGTTCTAAAATAACAAAG
>JBBRGL010000029.1:0-14445 GCA_038240675.1 Peptostreptococcales bacterium | reverse complement strand
AGATGTCATAGGTTCGATCCCTATTGTTCCCACCATATTGCCCAAGTAGCTCAGTCGGTAGAGCAGAGGACTGAAAATCCTCGTGTCGGTGGTTCGATTCCGCCTCTGGGCACCATTAGTTTAATATGTATGCGGAAGTGGCTCAGTGGTAGAGCATCGCCTTGCCAAGGCGAGGGTCGAGGGTTCAAATCCCTTCTTCCGCTCCAATTTAATTCATCAACATCAGGCGGCATAGCCAAGTGGTAAGGCAGAGGTCTGCAAAACCTCTATTCCCCAGTTCAAATCTGGGTGCCGCCTCCAAATTTAAATTTCCTCTGAAAGAGGTTTTTTTTATGTCTATAATTCAGAGTTTGATCATGGATACTTCTTTTTATGAACCTATAAAACATCACTTTGAGGCGCTTTCGCATATAAGGGTCTATTCACTGACCTTTGGTACAGACGCCTATCCAAGTGTAGCTATGCACGCAGATGTCCATGCTTGCCGTGCAGGTGAGCACTTGATTGTATGCCCTAAGGTCTATGACCATCTAGTGGCAGAAGGGGCTACGGGCATAAAGAAAGGGGTTAATGCTATTGGTAGCCATTACCCCTCAACATGTTCTTATAACGCCTTGATTACACAGGACTATTTTATACACAACACACGATGGACGGATCCTGTAGTGTTTGAAGAAAGCCTTAAAAGACAAGTGATTTTAGTGAAGCAAGGCTACTCAAGATGCACGACACTTGAAATTAAGCGGGGTGTGTTTGTCACATCGGACCCGGGAATCTATGAAGTGCTTCAAAAGAGGTCCATACAGGTGTATTTGATCTCTGGAGACACCATTGGACTCAAGGATCAGGAACACGGCTTTATCGGCGGGTGTGCAGGCGTTGACCTCCAAGGAAAACTCTGGCTTTACGGCTCTTTGTCTTATCATCCTTTTGGTCAAACACTTCGAAATTTATGTGCACAGTTAGAAATTGTGGTTATTGAGCTCCTGGATGAGCCGCTTGTAGATGTCGGCGGTTTAATCTTTTGGTAAGCAGAGTGAATCTGTTTTAAAACTTCTAATTGTCATTTTTACAAGCCAAAATCATCTGTAGTTTTGCATCGATATAATAAGTTATATTTTGATCAAGATAAGGATTTACCTGTTTTGAAATACCTCTGAGATAGACTTCAGAAGATTTTGTTGTTTTAAGTAATTGACTGTTTTTGATATTTGTCATTGCGGTTAAACGATAGGATCTATCGTCATTCTTTGACCTGAAAACCCGGCGCTTCATGATGCCTTTGACGATGACCAAGTTTTCATAATTCGGCGCGTGGTTAAAGAATCGGAAATAGATTACTGTGAGCGAAATTATGAGGGTCAGTACGAAAATAAGAGAAAATAAAGCTTCTGAAAACAGTGGAGTGCCTACAATCAATAAAAATGAAAGCACAGTGACCCAGATTATCTTTGGCATAAATAGTTTTGTGCGAAGTGCATTTACATGTTCTGCATAGGAGTCCTCACTAGAAAAGGGGTTATCCGTCCGAGAGACGGTTCCAGCGCCTTGTAGAGGGACTGTAGTGTCTATGGTTCCAACAACTTGATTTTGAAGGGCAATAGCTTCTACGTTTTTATGAAGGACTGCCTTCTTTGTCTGTCTTTCATGGCAATCCCCACAAAGGGCATCGCCTTTGTTATAGAAATTTTTACCTTTGATTTCAAGTCCACATTCAGCACAAAACATATTAAACCTCCTGGCATATAGTTTTAGAAAACGGTTATTTATGATTAGAGTGTCAAAGTGAGTTTCTCGATTATTCATACTACATATAGTTCCAGTTGAACATTCCGGAACTATATGTAGTATGAATAAGATCAACTACGGACTTTTGACACCCTAATCATTTATAAAGTGGAAAGAGTTCGTAAAAATCTTTTTTTGATTGATTAAGCGTCACAAAATCCGAGGGTGTCAGGTGTTTGTTTGTAGACAGAAAGTGATTGTTCAAAGGAACAATTGTGTAGGCTGTATCTTTGTCAACCCATGTTGGAATCAAATTAACCTGGATTTTCTTTTTGCCTTTTTCAATAGAAAGATTGAGATTCACAATGACGCCGCTGTCTTTGTAGCGCTCTCTTTGATTAGAGATGAAATTTCCCATGGAATAGATGGCGTAGAAATCTTGACTGATGGATGGGCTATCCTTTTGAAGCACATGGGGGTGAGAGCCTAAAACAACATCGACATTCTGTGTTCTGAGCCAACTCACCAGTTCAATTTGGGCAGCGCTAGGCTGTCTTTGGTATTCGTTTCCAAAATGAACAGAGACAATGGTGAAATCCGTATCTTGAGGGCGAGAATCAAGGTCTATTTTCATTTTTTGTGTATCGATTAGATTGACTGAAAATGATTTATTCTGAGGCACACTGATGCCGTTAGTAGAGTACGTATAGGCAAAGAGTGCAACTTTATACCCTTTCTTTTCAAGGAGGACGTAAGGTTTTTCGCCTTCTTTTGAAGAAGTGCCTGTGTGCTGTATTGCCGCGGCATCGAGAATGTCTATGGTGCTGGCAACACCAGAAAATCCTGCATCGTAGCAGTGGTTGTTCGCCGTTGTGAGTACATTAAAACCTGCTGACGTTAAGTCTGTGGCGATTTCAGCGGGTGATTTGAAGGCTGGATATCCCCTGTAAGGGCCATTTTTTGAGAGGGTAGTTTCGAGATTGCCAATGACAAAATCACGGGTTTCAAACCATGGGGAGACCAGTCTAAACCACTTTTCAAAACCATAGGTTTTGGCTGCAGCATCATAGGCGGAATCCACTTGAGGCATGTGAAACATAATATCGCCTACAGCTGAAATCATCAGGGTTTTTTCTGTGATGTTTCGGCTACTCACTTGCTCCGTTCGCAAATCTTCATAGGTTGTTGCAAAACTCACAGAAAGCCCTATGAAATAAAGTAGAACAAGTATAAACGTGCAATTTCTCTTCATGTAGCCTCCTTTTAATGATTCTAAGTTCATTCTAACAAATGATCAGACGTTTGCCAATAAAACAATTCCATCATCTACCACAAGGCCAGTGCAATACGATAGGTTGATCTGTGATAAGTATTCGAAAATCTCCTTAAATACCACAGCATTCGTATAGCAGAGTGAATCGAAAGGGTTGTTCGGCGCTTCGCGTGGGACGGTTGTATGGGAGTGATTGTTTTGGGGTCGAGACCCGTTTAGGTCACTTTATGCTCATGATTTGAGTGTTGCATTTAATGTATGATGCTGATTGCTTAAAACCGAAAGTCGATACTGAACGCTTGATTTGAGTGTCAAAAGTAAGTTTCTCGATTATTCATACTGCATATAGTTCCAGTTGGACATTCCGGAACTATATGCAGTATGAACAAGATCAACTATGGACTTTTGACACCCTAATCAATCTGCTATTCAGAAGACATAATCCCTTGCGTTGAAAGAGGACATTATCGCTTATTGACCACAAGGCCAGTGCAATACGATAGGTTAATCTTGACAAACGAAATGGATGAGCGTAATATAAAATCAACAAACATGTGCAGTGAAGGGAAGAGTAGCAAACACCTCCTTTTAAGAGAGCATCGGCTAGGCTGAAACCGAAGCAGTGAGGAATTGTGAAAACTAACCTGGAGCATCCTATTGATTAGGTTTCGAAAAATAGGCGTCGCCGGCGATAACGGATCAAGAGGAAACACAATTAGGGTGGAACCGCGGAGTTACCTTCGTCCCTGCAGTCATATGCAGGAACGGGGGTTTTTTTATATTAAAAAAACAAGGAGGATTGTAAATGATCAACATGACTTTAAAAGATGGCAGTATGAGACAGTTTGAAACATCTATCACTGTTTATGAAGCTGCAAAACAAATCAGCAATCGATTGGGCAAAGAAGCACTTGGCGGAATCGTCAACGGAAAAGCAGTAGACCTGAGTTTTGTCCTGACTGAGGATGCACATTTAGATATCGTCACCTTTGAACACCCAGTCGGCGTAGAAATATTTAGACATACCTCTGCCCATATTGTGGCGCAGGCGGTCAAACGACTTTATCCTCAAGCAAAATTGGCCATTGGCCCCTCTGTAGAAAAGGGATTTTATTATGATTTTGATGTGGATTTCACTTTCAAACTAGAGGATTTACTCAAAATCGAAGTGGAAATCCACAAAATCATCTCTGAAAAATTGCCCATTAGCCGTTTTGAGCTCCCGAGACAAGAAGCCATTCAGTTTATGAAAGACAAAGGCGAAAGCTATAAAGTTGAACTCATAGAGGACTTGCCTCTCGATGTGACTATTTCCTTTTATCAACAGGGCGAATTCGTGGATTTATGTGCAGGACCCCATTTGAGCAGTACAGGGGATGCTAAGGCCATAAAGCTACTCAGCGCCACAGGTGCATACTGGAGAGGTGACGAAAAAAGAAAGATGCTTCAGCGCATTTACGGTGTTTCTTTCCCAAAGGCAAAAATGCTCGAAGAACATTTGCTACTATTAGAGGAAGCAAAAAAGAGAGATCACAATAAAATAGGACGAGAGATGGAACTTTTCACGACTGTAGACGCTATAGGTCAAGGTCTTCCTCTTCTTATGCCAAAGGGCGCTAAAATCGTTCAAATACTCCAGCGTTTTGTAGAAGATACAGAAGAGGCAAGGGGATATTTATTGACAAAAACGCCGCTGATGGCAAAATCAGACCTGTATAAAATTTCTGGTCACTGGCAGCTTTATAGAGACGGCATGTTTGTCATTCCAGATGGTGACAATCCAGATGATGCACTGGCACTACGTCCTATGACTTGTCCTTTTCAGTTCATGATATTCAAAGCAGCTCAGCGTAGCTATAGAGATTTGCCACTGCGCTATGCAGAGACATCTACACTCTTTAGAAATGAATCGTCAGGCGAAATGCACGGCCTTATTCGTGTCAGACAATTTACCATTTCTGAGGGCCATTTAATGGTGACACCTGAACAGCTTGAAAATGAATTCAGAGGCGTCGTGGACTTGATCAATTATATGATGGATACCTTGGGAATTCGACAAGATGTGTCTTACCAGTTTTCAAAATGGGATCCCAACAACAAAGGCAAATATGTAGGATCTGCAGAGCAGTGGGAAACAACTCAAGAGACAATGAAAAATATTCTGGATCATCTTCAACTCAACTATAAAGAGGCTGAAGGTGAAGCGGCGTTCTATGGGCCAAAACTCGATATTCAGTTTAAAAATGTCCACGGAAAAGAAGATACAATCATTACCGTTCAGATTGACTTTTCTTTGGCAGAACGTTTTGATATGACGTATATCGATTCTAATGGCGAGAAAAAGAGACCTATCGTCATCCATAGAACGTCTATCGGTTGCTATGAAAGAACACTTGCCATGTTGATTGAAAAATACGCAGGTAAATTTCCAACGTGGTTGGCCCCCATTCAAGTCAAAGTTCTGCCTATTTCAGACAAGTATCAGGCCTATGCTGACTTGGTGGTTTCAAAACTCAAAGCCCAGCGCATTCGAGTGGAACTAGACGATAGAGCTGAAAAAATAGGGTACAAAATAAGAGAAGCTCAACTTGAAAAAGTCCCTTATATGCTGGTCGTGGGTCAAAAGGAAGAAGAAGAGACTGTCGTCAGTGTTCGTAGCCGTAAAGAGGGCGATTTAGGCACTAAGACTTTAGAAGCCTTTATTGAACAGATCCAGTACGAAGTCAATAACCGCGTTTTGAATTACGAATAAAGACATCATTAAAAAGCAGCGTTAATTATTACAAAACCGTCACATTTTTGTCGATTTATTTCGAAATAGAAATATTAGAAGCCGTGAAAATCAACGGTTTTAAGGTAAATTTAAGAATCGACGTTAAAATTATTTTGACGTACAGAATAAACTATCTGAAAATTCTGCACCACAAATAAAATATATGGTGTAAAATGAAATAGAAATCCTGATATGGGGTTTTACAAACAAATTTAAGGGGGATTCACATGTTAAAGAAGATTGTTGTATTTGCTTTAGTAGCAATGCTCGTTCTCAGTATGGTTGGATGTCAACCAGCTGCACCAGCACCTACAGCTACACCAGATGCAGGAGCCACTCCAACAGAAGCAGCTAAAGTAGCAAATTGGAAAATTGGTATCATGACGGGTACAGTATCACAAAACGAAGAAGACTATCGCGCTGCTCAAGAAGTACTCGCTAAATACGGCGAAGAGCATGTTGTCGTCATGACTTATCCTGACAAATTCATGGATGAGCAAGAAACGACGATTTCTAACGTTGTCAACATGGCTTCAGATCCTGACATGAAAGCAATCATATTCATTCAAGCGGTTCCAGGCGCAGCTGCTGCACTTGAGCAAGCCAGAGTGATTAACCCTGAGTTGTTACTCATCGCTGGCACACCAGGAGAAGATCCAGGTGTTATCGCTGCTAAAGCGGACATGGTTCTCAACCTTGATGAATTATCAATGGGAACGACTATTATCGATCAAGCGAAAAAGCAAGGCGCTAAAGTATTTGTACACTATTCTTTCCCAAGACACATGTCTTACCCATTGCTTTCTGCTCGTAGAGACCTTTTCAAAGCGAACTGCGAAAAGTTAGGTCTTAAATTTGTTGATGCTACTGCTCCAGACCCAACTGGCGACGCTGGTGTATCTGGCGCACAACAATTTATTCTTGAAGACGTTCCACGTATGGTTGCAGCTCATGGAAAAGACACAGCGTTCTTCTCTACAAACTGTGGCATGCAAACACCACTCATCAAAGCAACTCTTGATGCTGGCGGTATCTTCCCGCAACCTTGTTGCCCATCACCATACCACGGCTTCCCATCAGCACTTGGTATCGAGATCCCTGAAGATAAAAAAGGCGATATCCCATTCGTAATCGAGCAAATCACAGCTAAGATTGCTGAAAAAGGTGGCGCTGGTAGATTTTCAACTTGGTCTGTACCTGTTGGTATGATGTTTATTGTTGGTAGCTGTGACTATGCTGCTGATTATGCACAAGGCTTAACAACTAACAAAAATGATGCTGCTCTTTTGCAAGCAAAGTGTGAAGCTTATGCTAAAACAAAAATCACTATGACTAAACTCATTGAGAACGGCACAACTTATGAGAACTCATACATGGTTCTCCTAGATTTCCTTAACTTCTAAAAAGTGAACAAATAATCAACCATAATGTAAGGTTGTCCCTACGGACAACCTTACATTATGGTCTAAAAGGGGTGTAATTACTTATGGCAAACGAGCATGTACTCGTGATGGAAGGAATCATCAAAGATTACTTCGGCACAAGAGTTCTCAAGGGCGTTGACATAAAAGTCAAAGCTGGCGAAATACACGCTTTGCTAGGTGAAAACGGCGCAGGGAAATCAACTCTTATGAACATCCTATTCGGGATGCCCGTTATTCATAGCACTGGTGGATTCGAAGGAAAAGTAGTATTAGATGGCAAGGTAGCTCAGCTCAAATCGCCTAAAGAAGCAATGGAAAGTGGCATTGGCATGGTGCATCAAGAATTCATGTTGATCCCAGGATTCACAATTTCGGAAAACGTCAAATTAAACCGCGAAATCACGAAGGATAACGTATTCAGTACTGTATTTAGAAGTGATGCGCTCAAATCACTTGATCGCAAAACAATGGACCAAGATGCGCGTAAAGCTCTTGATACCTTGGGGATGGATATCGATGAGTGGGTAAAAATTGCCGGGTTACCTATCGGCCACATGCAGTTTGTTGAAATTGCACGTGAAATCGACAAAAAAGGCATTAAACTTTTGGTTTTTGATGAGCCAACTGCCGTACTGACAGAAAGTGAAGCCGAAAATTTAATTGCAGCTATGAAACGCTTAGCAGCCACTGGTATTGCAATTATGTTTATTACCCATAGATTAGACGAAGTTATGATGGCTTCTGACCGTATCACAATTTTGAGAGATGGCGAGCTTGTTCGCACACTCGACACTAAAGACACCAATGTTGCGGATATTGCCGAAATGATGGTTGGCCGTAAAATCGAAGTGCTTGCCAAAACAGAGGAATCTATCAACACACATTTGGATGACGCTATTATTCTAGATATTAAAGATTTACGTGTGTCTATGCCCGGTGAGGCCGTAAAAGGTGTCTCTTTTGAAATTAAAAAAGGTGAAATTATCGGGTTAGGTGGATTAGCAGGTCAAGGCAAAATTGGTATTTCTAACGGAATTCTAGGCATGTTTCCTTCTACGGGTGAAGTTTTGTTTGAAGGCAAGCCCTTTAAGCTCAACGATACCCAAGCAGCACTTATTTCAGGAATGGCTTTTGTGTCAGAAGACAGACGGGGAGTGGGACTGTTGCTTGACTCTTCTATAGAAGACAACATTTGCTTTACAACTATGCAAACAAAAAACGATTTCCTACATCAGTTTGGCCCTATAAAGCTCAGCAACACGCGAAAAATCAAAAGTCATGCAGTGAAAATGATCAAAGATTTAGATATTCGCTGTACGGGTCCTTTGATGAAAACCAGAAAACTTAGTGGTGGCAATCAGCAAAAAGTCTGTTTAGCCCGATCGTTGACCCTAGATCCAAAGGTGCTTTTCGTGTCTGAACCTACCAGAGGCATCGATATTGGTGCGAAAAAGCTCGTTCTCGATCTTTTGATCAAACTCAACAAGGAACAAGGTATGACCATTGTTATGACCTCATCTGAACTTGCTGAGCTCAGGTCAGTATGTGACCGCATTGCTATTATCTGCGAGGGTCGCGTGGAAGGCATTTTGAAACCGACCGACAGTGATAAAGACTTTGGTCTGATGATGTCTGGTGACTATCACAAATATTATGCAAAGGAGGCCAAGACTAATGGAAAAGACTAAAAAGTACTTGGACCTTATCGGAATACCGCGTCTCATTATTACAGGTTTTTTTGTAGTATTGCTGATTGTTGCCTATACGCAAAAAATTGATGTTGGCGGAATCTTGGGGGATACTCTCGTTCGTTACGGCATGAATGGCATCATGGTTCTTGCCATGGTACCTTCCATTCAGTGCGGTATTGGTCCTAATTTCGGATTACCGCTAGGGATTATTGCAGGCCTCCTTGGAATACTCATCTCTGTTGAAATGCGTTTTAACGGCTTGACTTCATTTTTGATGGCTTGTCTGATTTCGCTTCCTATAGCTATTTTCATCGGATGGTTATACGCTTTGATGCTCAACAGAATTAAAGGATCTGAAATGCTTGTATCCACTTATACTGGATTCTCCATTGTTTCACTTTTCAGTATTGTTTGGATTTTAGCGCCTTTTACACATCCGCAAATGGTATGGCCAATTGGAAAAGGTCTTAGAACCACAATTGCCTTAGATACAAAAGATGTAAATATGGCTCAAATATTGGATGATTTTTGGAAGTTTGATATTGGCACAATGGGCGTTCCTACGGGAATGCTGATTTTCTTCTTTGTTGCATGTTTCTTGATGTACCTCTTTACAAAGAGTAAAACAGGCGTTGCACTTCGCGCAGTAGGGGATAATCCAAACTTTGCAAAAGCATCTGGAATCGACGTCGATCGCTCTAGAATTATTGGAACAGTACTTTCTACAGTGCTTGGTGGTATCGGAATCATCGTTTTCTCTCAGTCATTTGGCTTTGTACAACTTTATCAAGCACCACTCAACATGGCGTTCCCAGCAGTTGCAGGGATACTGATCGGCGGAGCTTCCGCAAAAAAAGCGACTATCACACATGTTATAATTGGTACTTTCTTGTTCCAAGGTTTGCTGACAGTGTCTATGCCAGTTGCCAACAACTTGGTTCCAGAGGGTAACCTATCTGAAGTTATGCGTATGATCGTTCAAAACGGTATCATTCTTTACGCACTTACTAAGGTCGGAGGTGAAAAGTAATGGAAACCGTTCAAACTAAACCCGTAGTCCTAGAAAAAACATTTGGCCGAAAAGCCCTTGATTTTACCATTCAATACAGCGTAACAATTCTGTTCTTAATCATTTGTATTTTTGCAATAGTCGCTTCAAAAATGCAACCAGTTGTTATTTTGAGCGAACTGCTCATTCGATTGACCAGAAACAGCTTCCTTGTTCTTTCGCTTATTATTCCTGTACTTGCAGGGATGGGTCTGAATTTCAGTATCACCCTTGGCGCTATGGCAGCTCAATTTGCCCTCATATGGGTCGTCCATTGGGGCATTACAGGCATAGCGGGAATCACCATTGCCGTTGTCATCTCTATACCTATAGCCATTGTACTGGGGTACTTCACAGGAAAAGCCCTCAACAAAACAAGAGGTCAAGAAATGATAGCATCAATGATCATCGGTTTCTTGGCAAATGGTCTCTACCAATTCCTATTTCTCTTCGCCATGGGTCTTTGGATTCCAATTGTCAATCCAAAACTCATCCTTGGAAAAGGCTTTGGTGTAAGAACATCATTTACGCTGAAGGATTCCGTCGGTGGTGCACTGGACAATCTCTACAAAATGCCACTTTTCACTTTTATAATGGCTACATGTCTTGTAATGGGCGCTATCTTTATCTATAGATATATGAAGATGAGAAATTTCCCTGCAATGGCTGAAATGGCAAAAAAAATGCGCATGAATATCATTCTTGCAGGCGTATTCATTTTGCTCAGTTTGCTGATTCTTCTCAATCCTTTCGGATCAACTGATTTAGCGAAGTTCGCACTTCTCAAAATACCTGTGGTTACTGCGATTATTGTCGCTATTCTCTGTGTATTTACAAACGCTATTGTCAATACGAAACTCGGTCAAGATTTTAGATCATGTGGGCAAGATCAACATATCTCGAAAATTTCAGGGATTCATGTCGACAGAATTCGTATTATTGCCATCGTCATTTCAACAGTACTTGCAGCCATTGGACAGATCATCTTCCTTCAAAATATGGGTGTTGTTCAGACCTATGGTAGCCACGTGCAAATTGCACTGTTCTCAGTAGCAGCACTTCTCGTCGGTGGTGCAAGTGTCTCTAAAGCAACGGTTGGACAAGCGCTTCTCGGTGTTGTTCTCTTTCATACACTCTTTATCGTTTCGCCAATGGCGGGCAAACAGCTTCTTGGAGATGCTCAGAACGGCGAATATATAAGGTCTTTCGTCGCATATGGCGTCATTGGCTTGTCCCTTGGACTCCATGCTTGGAAGACACAGATGCAAAAGAATCAAAAATAGACTGTTGACAGGTCTTGAGTGACATGGTATCATATCTAAGTGTTGAAGTAGAAGAGTCATCTTCTCACCATGCGACTTCGTCTGCATTGGTCTAAAATGAAACTTAGCAGGGCTATTGTTTTGTACAGACTTTTAGAGCAGATGCGGAGACGCATCTGCTTTTTATATTCAAGGAGGTGTTTTGCATTAACAAAAAATCAGATAAGACAGAAATGAATGAAGCAATTCGTGACAAAGAAGTGAGATTGGTAGGCGAAGAAGGCGAACAGTTGGGCATCATGAGTGCCAAAGATGCGTTACTCTTAGCGATTGAAAAGAAACTTGACCTTGTGAAAATTGCACCACAAGCGGTACCGCCTGTATGCAAAATCATGGATTATGGCAAGCATCGTTACGAACAACAAAAGCGTGACAAGGAAGCCAAGAAAAAACAGAAAATGTCCGTTCTTAAAGAAGTACGTCTTTCTCTGAATATTGAAAAGCATGACATGGAAACAAAAGTGAATCACGCCATCAAATTCTTGCAAGAGGGTGATAAGGTTAAAGTTGCTCTTCGATTTAGAGGCCGTGAACTAGGCAATACTAATCTCGGTAGAGAGGTTATCAATAAATTTGTTGAGCTTGTTTCAGAAGAAGGTATTCTTGAAAAATCACCACTTCTAGAAGGCAAGAGTATGGTTGCAATTATTTCACCAAAGAATTGATTTGAGAGGAGGAAGCATCATGCCTAAGATGAAAACGCATAGAGGTGCTGCAAAAAGAGTTAAGAAAACTGGTACTGGTCTATTAGTGAGATCTCAAGCGTATAAAAGACATATTCTCACAAAAAAGAGTTCTAAGAGAAAAAGACAACTTAGAAAAGGCTTAATTATTTCACCGAGTGATGTTAAGCGCATCAAAACACTGTTACCATATCTATAAGATCGAGGAGGACGTATTATGCGCATTAAAAGAGCAGTCAATGCTAAGAAAAAACATAAAAAAATACTGAAACTTGCGAAAGGTTTCTACGCCCTTAAGAGCGTGGTCTTCAAGAGTGCTAATCCAGCTGTAATGAGAGCGCTTCGCTCATCATATATCGGCAGAAAACATAAAAAAAGAGATTTCAGAAAATTGTGGATTGCCAGAATCAACGCTGGTACAAGAATTCACGGTCTTTCTTATTCTAAATTCATGCACGGCTTAAAGCTTGCTGATGTTCAAATCAACAGAAAAATGCTTTCTGAGCTCGCCATTCATGACGAAGCGACATTTGCTCAACTGGTCCAAACTGCAAAGGCAAAATTAAACGCTTAGGCAAAGATTTCATTAAACCAAGCAAAATTTGCTTGGTTTAATTTTTTTCTCGATTCATAGGAAGGAGGGGCAGATTTGATGGAGAATTTTAAGCCTTTAAAGAATCATTTGTCTCCTGCTCAAGTTTTAGTCATTGGATTTGCCGCGTTGATTTTTTTAGGCGCTTTTTTATTGACGTTGCCGATTTCTTCTTCAAATGGAGACACTTTGAGTTTTGTCGATGCAATTTTTACGTCTACATCAGCAGTTTGTGTTACAGGTCTCGTCGTCGTTGATACGGGGACTTACTTCAGTTTATTCGGGCAAATCGTAATTCTACTCTTAATTCAAATTGGTGGGTTAGGCTTCATGACCATGGCGACCCTTTTTGCTTTACTGATTGGGAAACGCATTTCTCTCAAAAATCGATTGATTATTCAAGAGTCTCTAGGCAGTTCGGAAATTTCTGGAGTCGTTCGCATTACGAAATACATTGTCTATCTGACATTCACTATAGAAGCACTGGGCGCTTTTATACTCTCGTTTCGATTGATTCCACTTTATGGGTATTCAAAAGGCGTTTATTTTTCCATCTTTCATTCTATCTCTGCATTTTGCAATGCGGGTTTTGATTTGTTCGGAGGATTTAGAAGCTTAACCCCTTTTGTAGAAGATCCATTCATCAGTTTGACCATTATGGGGCTGATTGTTCTGGGTGGTTTGGGCTTCAATGTTATATTTGACGTTTTGAAATGCCGAAGTTTTAAGAAAATTTCTTTGAATTCTAAACTTGTCTTGTTAATCACGGGTTTGCTTTTGTCGATTGGTTTTGTTATGATATTTGCACTAGAGTACAATAATCCTGAAACATTAGGGCCTCTTTCTATGAAAGGTAAGGTTTTAGCCAGTGCATTTCACTCTGTATCACCGCGTACTGCTGGGTATAATTCTCTTCCTATGGATAAACTAACCATGCCTACCATTTTAATCACCCTTTTTTTGATGTTTATAGGTGGATCGCCGGGTTCAACAGCTGGAGGTATTAAAACGACTACATTTGGGTTGGTAATATTGGCTATTTTGGCTGTTATTCGTGGTGAACAAGATTCCGTCATCTTTAAAAGAAAAATAGCAAGAGATGCTACAATGCGGGCTCTCGCTGTTTTGGGAATTGCGACTAGCATTGTTCTTGTCATGCTGTGTATACTCTGTATCACAGAGCATCAAAGCGATTTTTTGAGCATTTTATTTGAAGTCGTTTCGGCATTCGGAACCGTAGGCCTTTCAATTGGACTGACAACTAAGCTCACTGTTATTGGCAAATTGGCCCTTGCTTTTACCATGTTTATGGGCAGAATAGGTGTGTTGACTTTTATTTTAGCGATTGCCAGTAACCAACAACGTCATAAAACTGTTTTGCATTATCCAGAAGGTAAGATTATTGTTTAGCGAGGAGTTTGTATGAAAAAGCAATTTGTAGTTTTGGGATGTGGAAGATTTGGCACAGGCGTGGCGCTTAAACTTGCAGAGCTCGGTGCCGAGGTAATGGTCGTCGATAAAAATGAAGAAACGATTCAGAGTATATCTGAGCGTGTAACTTTTGCTGTACAGGCGGATTTGACAGATGAAAACTCAATCAGATCTCTCGGTATTCGAAATTTTGACGTAGCGATTATTTCTATTGGAACGGACATGCAGTCCTCAATCCTTGTGACGTTGATGGTCAAAGAAATAGGCATTAAACTCATTATCGCTAAAGCGCATAACGAACTGCATGCAAAGGTCCTTTACAAAATTGGAGCGGACCGCGTTGTTTTGCCAGAGCGTGAAATGGGCATACGTATTGCAAAAAACTTAATGTCAGCTAATTTCTTGGATTATGTGGAATTGGCACCTGACTATTCTATTGTGGAATTGGTTGCCCTTAAAGAGTGGGTCAACAAAACCCTC
>JBBRGL010000028.1:0-14532 GCA_038240675.1 Peptostreptococcales bacterium | reverse complement strand
TATCTCCTGTGGCACAACCCCCATGACACGCTGTATCGCTTTAGGATTTTTGACAATATCCTCACCTTTAAATTCAATGGTACCTGAATCTGGGATAAGAAGTGTGGAAATCATGGAAATCGTCGTTGACTTTCCAGCGCCGTTTGGCCCTAAAAGTCCTAGAAGGACACCTTTTTCCAAGTTAATGCTAAGATTGTCCACAGCCATTAGTTGTCCATATTTTTTACTGAGGTTTTTTAGTGTGAGAAAACTCATGCGTCATCTACCTTTCTTCACTGATGGATTACTGGCTTTTGTAGCCATCCATCCATTTTTTGAGTTCAGCCGGCCTAATGGTATTGTCATCGTTGAAATCCGGAATCTCTATGGTCTCAACTGCATCGCGTTTTTCGAGAGTGGTCTCCATAGTGAACTGAACATTTTTGAGTGGATTATCCGTTTGATTCATGTCTGTATCCACAGCGACTTTTTCTTTGAGGATATAGCCATCTTTGTCGACATACGCCGTGTATTTGAAATCAATTCCACTGCTGAGAAGCGCGTTCCAACTCTTATCCTCTAGCAACTGCTCCACCGTCATGTCCTCTCCTGCGCCACTTAGCTGCTCATTGATATAGAGGACCCATTTTTCATCCTCTCTTAGAACAGAAAGAACCTGTTTGAGACCTGTGCTTATTTGCTCTGGCGTCAAAGTGATTTCATAAAGGGTCGCTTTGAGTTCACCTTCGCCTGTTTCCACTAAAGTAGGGCTGCCTTTGAATACATTTTCTGCCGTCAACAAGTCCTGCCATACGATGTCTAACTTTAGAAGGGTTTCAGCGCTAATAGGTGGAGCCATCTGCTGGTCTTTGGCTAGATCCTTGAATTCTTTAGAAGCCATCATCTCTTCAAAATGAACAAATCGATTTACCAAAGGCAAATAAGCGTAGATGCCCTTTTCACTTTTGTAGACTGCACCGTCAAAGCCCAAACCACCCATGCTAAGGTAGCCATCTATGGCAAATTGGTCAAGTTTCTTGTTGAACGTGTCTGTAAGCTTAAGGGACAATTCCTCGAAGTTTTCAAGTTGCTTAATTTTAGTCTCTTTTAATGCTGTTTTATCAAAAGTGTAATTCAGGTGGAAGTCTGTTGTTTGGACACCACTGCTCACCGCGTCCGTTATTTTCGACGCTGCACGATAAGATTCAAGGCTGCTTTCTGCACATCCGCCTAAAATCATCATCACGATCAGAGTCATTCCAAGCAGTGTTCCAATTTTCACTTTATACGTCATCTTTAAATCCTCCTTGAACACAGTATATCCCTAATGGCTTAAGGGCCTATGTCACCTGAGTCATCTTCTTCATCAATTCACCCATGACTTAAGTCACTAAAGTCCTGAGCGAATGGCATAAATCGCTAGCTGCGTTCGATCTCTAAGATTCAATTTGATTAGAATTTTGGTGATGTGATTTTTGACCGTCCCTTCACTTATAAACAAGTGCCCCGCAATTTCAATATTTGAAAAGCCCTCAACAATTTGCTTCAAAATAGCGATTTCTCTCTCGGTAAGGGCTTCGAAACTCTTTGCATCCGTCACAACCTCAGCATCCATAGCCCGTGAAAATCGGTCTACAAGCTTGGTCACTGCATTGGGGTTCATGTAGGTTCCCCCTTCTGAAACAATAATGAGGGCTCGCTTAATCTCCTCCGGAAGGGCATCCTTTAGCAGATAACCACTTGCACCATAACGCATGGCATCCACAATATAGCCTTCCTCCAAAAAAGTTGTCAGGACGATTATCCTCACATGGGGGTACAGGGTCTTTATGCGCTTAGTTGCTTCCACGCCATCCATTATAGGCATTTTTATATCCATGAGTATGACATCAGGTTCATAGAGCGGCGTTCTCTCTACAGCCTCCTGTCCATTTTCAGCAGTTCCCACTACAAAAAAATCCGTATCTTGAGAAAAAATATATTTTAAACTCTCCTTGAGGATTACTTGATCGTCCACGATCATAAGCTTAAGCATAAGGACCTCCAAGGGGCAAAAGGACTTTAATGACAAATCCATGCTCCGCTAAAAAGTGTATAGTGCCGCCTAGTGCCTCTACCCGTTCCTGCATACCCTTAAGTCCAAATCCAGGCCTAAACCCTTTATTTCCAGTGCCGTCATCTCGCAAAAAAACTTCCAAAGACATTTCTGTATAGTTAAGTCCAATATCCACTTGATGGGCATTGGCATGACGCATGACATTGGTGAGGCCTTCTTGAATCAAGCGGTAAAGCGTCCCTTCTGTTTCTTGGTTGAGAGGCACGACCATTCCCGTCACATGTAGCGAAACGGGAATTTGATCCGAAAAGCGTTCAATCAGTTTGTTTAAAGCTTCTAAGCTGTTATGCGGCATTTCCTCTCTCAAGGTCTCCACCACTTCCCTTACCCGTCTCAGGGCGCTCCTAGAGTCTTCTTTTATCGCCACGATCAATGCCTCTCTCTCCATTTCACGGTGAGACTCCATCCGTGAAACCACCTCCAGCCGATAAATCAGCGTGGTCAAGTCATGTCCTAAAGCATCGTGAAGTTCTCTTGCTATGCGTTGTCTTTCTTGGATCACCGAAAGGGTTTGAAGGCGTTCTAAGGAACTCTTCAACTTTCTATGGGTTTCAAATAGCTCTTTGTACAGGGATTCATTGACATCTTTTTCATCCCGATATCGGTGAAAAATTTGAAGGATAAACAGGAGCATTATAGAGACCACCACAAAAAAGCCCAGTTGGATATAGGGACCTAGTGAGCTGACTGACTTGATTAAAAAAGTCACCTTCATGGAAGATACAAAAAGGGTGGCTAAACATAGAAAAAACCATTCTTTGCGGCGCACAATCAAAGCGATTTCGACCATGAGTATCAAATACATGAATTGAATGAAATAATTCATTGTGTACTTTGACAAATAATCAAAGCCGTAAATCAGCCCTAAATCTAACACATAAAAATAGGCGCCGTGGGCAGAATGAATGAAGTATTTATCCTTCAACAGTTGTGAGAGAATAAAAATGCTTCCAAGGGCCACAAGGAGTAAGAACCTCTGCTGTGGCGCTTGCTCGAAGAGCGTTCCCAAAACCAACAAAACGCCGTACAGACTGTATTTCAATGCCCTATAAATCATCATGCTTTTGCGCCTCATCTGAGTCAACTTGGCCTTGTTCTTTGTGCGCATTTTTTTCTGTTTTTTCTATCCACAGTTGACCTCCAAGGGACAACAGGAGTAAAGTCACACCGACGATCATTAAAGGCCTTCGAGAATCAATGGGACACGCACCTGTGGCTGTTTCAAAATAAATACTTCCTAAGGCATAAACGCCTAAGATCACACCGCCATAAAAGCAGAGGTTCACTGCCCATTTCCACCTTTTCATAGTCATAAATTGTGTCATTTAAAATCCTCCCTCTTAAAGCACCGCTGTATCCCGACGGAGCGCTCTTTGTTCTTCTGGTTTGAGATGGGTTTTCAACTTTGTGTAAGTCTCCTCGTGGTAGTTGTTGAGCCACTGAATTTCCTGGTTTGTCAGCATTTCTCTATCGATTAAAGTGCGTTCAAAGGGGCAATAACTCAAGGTTTCAAAAGCATAAAACACTTCGCTCCCCACTTCTTCCAGCAATTTGACACAGACGATATTTTCGAGCCTCATGCCATAATTTTCATCAATGTAAATCCCTGGTTCAAGGGTCAACAACATCCCCAGTTCTAGAGGGACATTGTGCGGCACTGTCGAAATAGTGTGGGGTCCTTCATGAATCGCTTGCATATAGCCAATGCCATGACCTGTTGAACAGTGATAATCTAACCCGAGGGCCCAAATGTGCTGTCTTGCAAGGATATCCAATTGCACACCCGTTGTCCCCATGACAAATCGCGCAGATGAAATCGCAATGAGTGCCTTGAGAACAGCTGTATAGTGGCGTTTGTGCTGCATACCAGCCTTTCCTAGAAAAAGCGCTCTCGAAAGATCCGTCGTTCCATCGTAATAATGTGCGCCAGTATTGATCAAATAAAACCCTGAGCCCCTCAAGTATCTCGGATTGATTTTTGGATTGTAGTGCATCATGGCACCATTCTCTTTGAAAGCTGAAACGATATGAAAACACTCGTCATAATAGAGGGGGTGTTTCTTGCGCAATTCGCGGTAAAATTGAACCGCACTCCATTCGTTCAAGAGCCCCCTGCTCCGTTTGTGTTTCAACCAGTAAATGTACTGCACCATAAAAAGGCATTCTCTCATTTGCGCATCCCTAGAGTGGGCAATTTGCTCAGGACTTTTGATAGCTCTTTTCAGTGCAATAATATCTCTATTGGAAACCAGATGGATTTCTTGAGGCAATGCTTTTATGAGCCAAATGGAGGTTTTAGTATCATCGCACAAAACCTTGGCTGTTCGCTTAAAGCTCTTCACAAAACTTTCAATGTCACGATATTCTTGTAGGAGTATTCGATTTTCTGACAAATGCTGAAAAAGCGCCTTGTCTATTTGTTTCACATCCGTGAATAAAATAGACTCATGCTTGCCCACCAAAAAAAAACCATAAAACAGCGGATTTCGGGGTATTTGGCGCCCTCGAATATTGGTAAGCCACGCAATATCATCGAGATCGCTGACGATATAATAGTCGATTCGCTCCGCTTCCATCACTAACTGGATGGCCTTCAGTTTTTCATAGGGGCTAAAAACCGCATATTCAAGGGGTTGAATAACCAGTTCCTTGGACTCAATTGGCGGCCTTGTCTTCCAAATCAAATCGATAAAATCAATCTGTGGCTTTAAAGTGATTCGTCTAGGCTTCAGAACCTCTTCAATAATTTTATAGTCCTTGTAGGGCAAAGTTCTACCGTCTAACCCTACAAAGTCACCTTCTTTTAGCTTCAATTCAAGCCACTTTGTATAGGAAGACGTGACCCGATCTTTGGTGACGATGACATCGATCCCGTTTCCTTCCACTTCTCTTACCGCATGAATATCAAAGCGTCCATCAACCCATAGTGTGGCACTTTCAAGAAGTACGACCAGTGTTCCTTTGCTTCCAGAAAAGCCCGAAAAATATTCACGGACTTTATAATGATTAGGCACATATTCGCTTTGATGAGGGTCATTGTTGGTCAAAATGTAAGCTTTCAAATTGAGCCGTTGCATTTGACTGCGAAGTTCTGACAAACGTTCCTTGATCATGTTCAAGCCTCGTTTTCTAGTTGGATTTCTGAGCAGACAACGTAAGGATTTTCACCACTTTATTGGTGCGATTGAACCAGTTATGGGTCGTTTCTGATTTGAAGTGAGCTGTATCTCCCGGATAAAGATCATAGACTTTGTCATTTAAGTTGAGGGTCAATATTCCTTCGAGGACGTAAATAAACTCCTCTCCATGATGCCGAAATCCTGTCACTTCCTCAATAACAGATTGCGGCAACAACTCGATCATTCGTGGAAGCATGACCTTATCCTTTAAATCTGAAGAAATCTGATATTGAATGAACCCTCCACTTTCCAAACTCAGAATCGAGCGCTCGTAACTGCGCACCACAGCAGTATCCGAAATATTTTGGATATTAAAAAAGTAGGACAACTGCACATCGAACACTTCAGACAGACGCACCAGAGAGTCCACAGATACAGTGGTGAGACCTCTTTCAAGCTGCGACAAGTATCCCGTGGATAATTCGGTCTTATCACTTAAGTCCTTCAACGTCATAGCGTGTTTTACGCGTAAATCTTTTATTTTTTTGCCAATAGTCTCCGTCATGTCGCCCCTCCTTATACATATCCAGCATCCGTTTCCAGATCGTCTCAAAGTGTCTCTTCCAAAGACACACTCTAAAGATTAGTCGATACATCTAGATTCATTATAATGAATTTAGCCTTTCTATACAACTCATCTCTCTTGAATACAGAGAGGTGTGGTCTCTCTTGTATACAGAGATGATTTACCCCTTGCTACATTCATGGTAAAATAAGTGCGGAGGATTTGACTATGTGGGCATTATTTCAAAAAGATTTTCGATTACTCTTTTCACTTCGGCGAACACTTTTTTTCCTGACCCTCTGTTTTGTAGTCTTTTTTGCCATGACTGCAATTTACAAAGACGCAACCCTCGAGCAAGGCGTTCTTGATCAGGTATACGTGGGTCTTGTCGACGAAGAGAACACGCCCTTAAGCCGCGTTCTTCTCCAAAGTTTTAAAAACAATGAGGCTTTCTCAAAACTATTTTTGGTAGAAATCGGCTCAGAATCGACGTTAATGAAGCGTTTTGATGAAAACGAACTAACGGCAATCGTCACTATTCCCGCCGGATTTACACAGTCGCTCCTCAACTACGAAAATAAATCCATTCGCATTCTTTTAAACCCACACAATACCCTTAAAAATCAAGTGCTCGTGGCTACTTTATCGAGCTTTTCAGAGTATATTGCCTCTGTGGATTCAGCAACATACACCGCTTGGGAGGTTCTTCAGCCTCGCCTTTCGAAAGATGAAGTGGTCCGAATGAATGAAGCCTACTCCGTTGAAATGATTGGGTTTGCACTTAAAAGACAACAGTTTTTTGATTTCAAACCCATCACCACAATACCGACTGCATCCCCTGAGGCCTATTTTGTTCTCTCTATTATGATTATTCTCTCGAGCTTCCTCAGCATACAAGCTGCACTCGCTCTCTGTAGCGAGTTTGAGACGAAATGTCTTTCCCGTATTCTTATTGCACCCCAAAGCAAACTGGCCTTTGTTCTTAGCAAACTCGCCTCAGTTCTCGTCCTAAACGGCGGACTTCTCCTGAGTCTTTGCGTCATGATTGCCCTTGTCACCCCCCTGTCCCTTTGGAGCTACCTGCCTTTTGTTGCTGTGACCCTGCTGACCTTCACCACTTTTTCGCTTTTTTCAGCTGCTCTCTTTGTGCGAAAGCAACTGCTGCTAAATTTCCTCAGTTTGCTTTTCCTTTTGTTTGCCATTATAGGAGGCAATTTCATTCCACTCCAACTCATGCCAGAAACCATACAGATGATCGCGCGCATGACCCCAAACTACTGGCTCATCAAATGGGGACTTTTCAGTACACAAGGCTTTCCTATATCCCCAACTCTGACATTTTATCTCTTAGCTTTCAATAGCTTTTTTCTCCTGGGCCTTCCTACTCTCCTGATCCGTAAAGGAGGTCAATCGTGAAAGCATACAGTCTGCTCGCCTATTACCAACTCAAGCACAATCTCAAGGCACTTATGCTATTCCTTATACTCCTGCTTTGTCTCTCATGGGTACTTCAAAGTGTTTTTATTTCAAACGCACACCTTGTATCCGTTCCAATAGCTCTTGTCGATGACGACAACACCCCCACCAGCCAGCGTGTTGTGGCCTCCATTCTCAAAAAAACCATTTTGAATACACAGGTTACAACCCTCAGTACCGCAAATGTTCTTTTAAAAAACCACCGCGTTGAAGCCATTGTCTCTATCAAACAGGGCTTTGAAAAAGGCCTCATGACAGGCAAGACCGAAAAATTGGTGGATTTAATCTATTTAGATCGAAGCACTTCTGCGCCAGCCCTGACCGATGTACTTGCGGGATCTGTCTTAAAAGAAGCCTGTGCATACAATGCCATTTTGCAAGTGCAGCGTTATGACGATTCAGACGAAGCCCTTGAAGAAGTCACAAGGAAAGTTCGGCTCTCTATCGACAAACAAGAGTACAGAGTCCCCTTAGAAGCCACTGTCAAACTACCCAGTCATCCAAAAGGGATCTCCGCACCTATCCCTTTTGAAGATCAACTTCCAAGAAGGCTAGCTATAGGCTATGGTCTCTTCGCTGCTTTTCTCTGCAGTGCTTTTTACGCCGTCCAAATTGCTCAGGATGCTCTCAGTCCTTCTAGCAAGCGTCTACGCTCATCCCCCTATCCTCTTTGGACATCGGTCTTGTTCTTTTTGGGGGCAGGAGCCGTTGCTTTGACCCTGATTTTCGGGATGCTCACCTTCTATTTTTATGGATTTGCAAATTTCAAATCTATCATGGTACCCCTTGTGATGTTGGCGCATTTTTTCAGTGCACTCCTCATTTGGCAAGGGTTCATTTTAGCTTTGGCACTGCTCACGAAGGCCCGTTCCAGTTTCAATACCTTGCTGATGCCTTTAGTGATCCTCATAGGACTTTTGAGTGGTTACTTTTGGCCTTTGGATTTTATCAGCAAAAATTTGCTCAAGCCCCTGAAATTTCTGCCGACCATTCAGCTCCTCAACCAGTTTGAAAATATGCTTCTCGGCCAATCAGTCACCATAATTGACCCCTCAGTCGCCTTGATTTCCTTCTGTATTCTGCTGCTTTCACTCCTGGTCACAGTGCGTGTAACCACTCTTAAAAAATAAAGCATCTTCAAATTACAGTTTAATGACACACTTTGTCGTAATTTGTAAATCACTAGAAGTGTGATATAATAGACACGAAATCAATTAAAGGAGGTATGGCAACTAGCCATCGCTATGAAAAAAATCATTTCACTTATCCTCATTCTCGCCCTTGCACTCTTCTCATTTACAGGCTGCAAAAGCGAAACACCAAAAGAACTTTTGGTAAAAGCATCAGAAAAAGCCCTTACGCTTAAAACAATGTCAACAGATATGAACTTAACTCTAGGTGTTGAAGCTTCAGAGGCTATGAAAACCGCCGAACCTGAAACAGCGACTTTCCTTCAGACAATCAACGGCGTAAAATTGACAGGTTCTATGATACAGGACGTTGTCGCTACAAAAGCTGACATGAAAATGCAACTTGCCTTCAACGGAATGACCATCGATTTCAATATGATGATGGATGGTGCGCAAAAAATTGTTTTACAATCCCCTTTGCTCGAAAAAATCGTTTTGTTGACACCTGAGACGGATGAAGCTGCACCGGTTCTCGATAAGGAAAAAATGAAAACGCTCAACAAAGATGTGACAACTTACCTCACGACTTTCTTGACAGATGCTGAAATCACCCTCGAGAAGAACGTCGCTTACAAAGGCAAAGATGGCGATTCAAAAATTAAAATGCTGACAATCAATTTGGCAAGCGACCGCGTCTATGAGTTGATTAATGGCATTATTCCCATTGTATACGGCAACGCATACATTCAAGAAATCATGATGCCAACCCTCAAAGCTCAACTTGAAGCACAGGGCGCAGAAGCAACTGATGCCGCTATCAAAGCAGAAATGGATAAACTTCCTGCTATGCTCCAAGATGCTTTGGTCCAGTCAAAAGAGGTTATGACATTCAGTGCAATGACACTCAAAATGGGCATTGATAAAAGCTACAACACAGTGACAAGCAGCGTTAATTTAGGAATGACAGCCGCTAATCCAGATGCACCTGATCAAACAGTTGATTTCACAATGGATTATCTCCTTGATTCTTATGCCTTTGACAAACCTGTCACAGTGACACTTCCAGAAATGACACCTGAAAACACCATGTCTATGGAAGAATTCGCAATGCAACTGATGATGTCTCTTATGAGCATCACAGGACAATAAATCTACCTACAAATTAAAGGTGCTGTATCGAAAGTTTTTCTTTTGATACAGCACCTTTTTACGTTTACTTCTCCATCTGCTCAAACAACCATGTTTTTCTCACTTTATTTAACAGAATGACAAACCAGGTCACCAGGACAACGCCTTTTAGGATACTTGAGATACTGATACTCCACCAAACGCCGTTAAGGCCAAGGCGTGTCGACGACGATAGAATAAAGGCCGCCGGCACCCGAAGTCCTGTCAGAATAATGCTCACCACAGAGGGTGGCAGGGTCTTGCCGAGCCCATTGAAGGCGCCGGATGTGGCGATTTCAAGGCACATGAAAAGCTGCGAAACCCCGAGGATTCGAAGGTAGACAGCCCCTTGAATAATCGCCTCTTTTTCAGGAATGAAAATACTGAAAATGGGTTCAGCCAATAAAATAAGCAAGAGGCTTGTAAAGATGCCAAATACGGTCATAATGCCCATAGCACCAAAATATCCCTTGTATATTCTGTCCCATTTTCCTGCACCAAAGTTTTGGCCCGTAAAGGCACTGAGGGCTGTAGAAAAACCCGCTGCCGTCATCCAACTCAGGGATTCAATTTGAGAGCCAACCTTTTGTACAGCTATAGGAATCGGCCCCCAAGAACCGATGAGTCTGGCAATGACCATTGAGAAAAAAGTGAAAGCGCCACTTTGAATAGCTACAGGAACGCCAATTCTACAAAGTTCTTTGACGATTGCACCTTTTGGCATTTTGAAAATCACAAAATGCGGAAATGGAGAATTCTTGCCCTTCATGTGCATCAAAAATAAGGTCATTACAACCATCTGAGCGAAAATCGTGGCGTATGCTGCCCCAGCAACACCCATGCGCGGCACGGGACCAAATCCAAAAATCAGCAGAGGATCCAGAACCATGTTCATGGCGAGACCCACACCGTTGAAAATCAAAGGCATTCGACTATTGCCGCAACCGTTGTATATACCCGACAAAATCGGCGTCGTGAAGGCAAAGATAAAACCAAAGCAAATGATGGTCAAATAGACAATAGCCATTTGATTCACACCTTGGTCCTTGATATTAAAAAAAGCAATGGCCACATCTCGCATTAAATAGATTGCAATGCCATAAATAACTGCATTGAAAGCATTGAAAAGCAGTCCGGCCCTCGCGTATTCCTGAGCTGTTTCCATATCCTTACGTCCCACGTTTTGAGCGACATTTACCTCTACACCCACCTGTGACAACCGTATCAGCGACATGCTGAGCCAGATATAAAAACCCGCAGTCCCAACAGATGCAACTGCTCTACTCCCCACACGGCCTATCCAAATCATATCTGTCAAATTGTATGCCATCTGTAAAAACGACGTGAGCATGATCGGAATTGCGAGCCGAACAAGCTTGGAAATTATTTTCCCCTGGGTTAAATCCACGCTGTTTCCTCACTCTCATAAAAAGGGGCCTCACTCATGCAAGGCCCATCATTCATCAACAACCAAAATTTTCGAACCTTACTCTACAGTGTTTTCGAGTGTTCCTATGCCTTCAATGGTACAACGCACTACATCACCTTTTTTAAGGTATCGAGGCGGACTAAAGCCAAGACCCACGCCTGCGGGCGTTCCTGTGCTGATAACGTCTCCTTTTTTTAGCCCCATTCCTTTTGATAAGTCAGCAATAATCGTTGGAATATTAAAAATCAGTTTTTTCGTGTTTGAATGCTGTCTAAGTTCACCGTTGACGTGGCAGGATATCTCTTTTTCGATAGGGTGCTCCCACTCTGAGGCGTGAAGAATATAAGGTCCCATGGGACAGAAAGTGTCGAGAGACTTGCCTTTGAACCATTGCCCATGATTGCGCTGTAAATCCCGCGCCGACAAATCATTGATAATGGTATAACCGAATATATACTGCGATGCATCTTCTTCGGAAATATCGACACCATCCTTCCCGATAATGATGGCGAGCTCCACTTCATAATCCAAACTATGGGTCAGTTCCGAATGGGCATCTACAATAGCTTTATGGCCAATAGCAGGGGATGCAACTTTAGTGAAGTAAATAGGGTACTCGGGTATAGTCTCGGTGCCGCCGGGAAGACCCATAGTCTCTAATGCATGATCCAAATAGTTTTTCCCAAGGCAGATCACACTGCGCCTCGGATTCTGTATAGGGGCCAATATCTCAACTTCTTCAAGGGGAATTTTAATGTCGATTTTAGCCAGCATCTTTTGAAAAAGGGGGACGTCATTTGGCCGAAGAGTGTCAATCAAACCATTCATATCCATGGGGACGATTTCGCCTATGCCCTTGTAGATTTCCTTCAAAGGAACAACCCATTGTTCATTCTGAATAACGCCTAATTCTATTTTACTACTATGCTTGTAGGTCAAAAATTTCATGAAATTCTCCTTAAACAAATTAAACACAACTCTGCTCGTGCAGAGCACACTTAAACAATAGCCATTTTTTGAGTACCTGTCAATGTAAATGGTTGAATTATCTCAAGGCTTTCTGAACGATAAGTGATCATGTCCTATTATTACATAGCGGATTATGTCTTCTGAATAGCAGATTTGTATATGACTTTCGGTGTAAAGCAATCAGCATCCTACATTAAATGTAACACTCAAATCATGCGCATAAATGACTGAAATGGGTCTCGACCCCAAAACAATCACCCGAATACTACCGTCCCACCACTGCCCCACGCGAAGCGCCAAACTCCCCTACTAATCACGATGCCATACGCATGCTGTGGTGTTTTAGGACATTTTCAAATACACACCACATGTAAATGGTTGAATTATCTCAAGCCGTAGTCAAATAAATGTGCCTCAATTTGATTTGCGACCTTACCCTGTGTATGCTACACTTGAATCAAATCCCAAACACTGAGCATTTTTCAGAGAGAGGTCGCCATGCAATTGCCTGAAAATGATTGGTTTCAAGCCCTAAAAGACGAATTTGAACAACCCTATTTCAAAGCACTGGACAGTTTTGTCGAAAGCGCCTACACGGAGTGCCAAGTTTTCCCAGCTAAACACGCTATTTTTAGTGCACTGGATCACACCCCTCTCGGCACTGTAAAAGTTCTCCTATTAGGCCAAGACCCTTACCACGATGACAATCAAGCCCACGGACTGAGTTTTTCTGTTTTACCAGGACAAAAAATTCCACCTTCTCTCCTCAACATCTATAAAGAGCTTGAGGCAGACCTTGGCTACGACATTCCGCATCATGGGTACTTGATAAAGTGGGCAGAGCAAGGGGTACTTCTTTTAAACACCGTCCTGACAGTAAGTGCCCATGAAGCAAACTCTCACAAGAACAGAGGGTGGGAGCAGTTCACAGATGCTGTGATTCGCGTTATCAATGAGCAGAACAGGCCCATCGTCATTTTTCTGTGGGGTAAGCCCGCTCAAAAGAAAAGAACACTTCTCAATAACCCCCATCATCTGGTACTGGAAGCTCCTCACCCTAGCCCTCTCTCCTCCTACAGAGGTTTTTTTGGCAGCAAACCCTTTAGTCAAGCCAACACTTTCTTAAGGGAGCACGGGTTAGCCCCCATCCAATGGAACTTATAATCGGACCCACACACATAAAGCGACTGTCTTTCATCAATCTGAAAGGCAGTCGCTTTTGTGCGTTTTGGGGGACGCTGAATTTAAAGGAAATTGCAGGCCGAAGCCGCAGCTTCATCGATCAAAATCGTTACATTAGGGTTTAATTGGAGGATCGTTGCAGGACATGCTGGCGTGATTTTACCAAATGGGTCTGGGCTTCAAACTTCACATCGAGCGCATTGAATCCGATATGGCCGTTTTTGCCGCTGCCGAGCAGTTGAAAGTCTATGCCACCAATGTCATGAATAGCACTATATTATCCAGCGTAAAACTGGTTTGCTCCGTCTTTTGTTCTGTCTTTTTGACAGTTGGCCTTTTGAGATGTTTATCCTTCTATTCCAACAGACTCCGCCCCCGGTGTTCCCCTCAGAGAAACTAAGTACTCCGCCGATTTGAAAATTTCAAGATTTGCTTCTGCTATTTTTAACCGGTCGACATAATCAAAAGATTTGAGTAAAGACTGATTGACTGGATTAGTGACAAACTGCTTGAGACTGGCTATCTTTTGTTTGATTAATTTGATTTCAATCTGTTGTTTGTTTTGAAGCCTTTCGTTATACCAATCACTGTTTAAAATTGCTTCTTTTGTAAACAGCGCTCTCACTTCCTTGGATTCAACCGTCTGGCCTTCAAAGTGCCCATGGACCATTATATTGAGAAGAGCTTTGAGCGGTGGAATTGCTACATCCACTCCACCATCCTCAAAGTAAAGAAGGGCGGCCTTTTTGTGACCTTCAGCAATATTCAAAATACCATCGACGTAAGCTTCAAGATCTTGTTTTTCTGGACGCAGAATCCCTTCATCAAATACGGTTTGGGGTTCATCAAATATTTTGCCCAGATAATGATGTGAAAAGTTCTCTGTAATGCGGTATCCAAGGCGACTCGCAGGAATAAGTTCACCGTTGTGTAAAAAGTCATCGACCTTTTCAAGGGAACCCTCTGCCATTAGGGCACTTGGCTGCCTTTCTTTTTCTGTGAGCCTCGCCCAAATTTCTGGCACCAACATAGAAATATCGTGGTCGACGCGCACCTTTGGACCGATATGTCCCGCTGGGGTGGTATAAACAGCATAGTCCCCAAGGGCATAGGCCAAAAGTGCGCTGTTCAAATCATAAATAGGCAGTAGCATATTGAAAGGCGACTTCGTCAGCGCCCCTTCAGAGCCTGCACCTGTTGTAGAAGGCGATTTGCCCGTCAAACTGCTGATCAAATCCATAAAGAGCTCTGGGAACTCTTGATAATGTACGGGATTGTAAACGCTGAGGGGTCTTATTTTTTTGCCTTTTTCAAGTCCCGGCGGGTTGTTTCGTCGGCCTGCCAAAATGGCGTTGACAGGCATGAGCACAGCTTCGTCAACAGGCAGCTTTCGAGCCAGT
>JBBRGL010000027.1:0-14537 GCA_038240675.1 Peptostreptococcales bacterium | reverse complement strand
GTATCAATAAAAACGTCATGCCCACACGCTTCATCCATCAGGAGCGCTGAATACCCTATAGCCGTACCCACTTCTAAAATACGTTTAGGCTTGTGGATTTTACAGAGGACTCTCAGCAAGGTTCCTACTTCAGGGTGAACTATAGGCACTAAAAAATTGTCTCCATAAGCTTTAAGCGCTTCCATATCGGTGGACTGCAAAGGGATGAGGCTCCTGATATAGGATTCTATGCGTTCATCAACAATCATTGTTTGTTTTTCCTACTCATTGGCTTTTTTTGCTTTCATGTGTTCAGCATAAGTCTTCGTAAATACATGAGATCCGTCGCCTTTGTTTGAAAGAACAAAGAACAAAAAATCACTTTCTTCGGGGAAAAGAGCCGCTTTAAGAGCAGCTTCACCCGGTGAGGCAATTGGCCCACTAGGAAGACCAGTGTATTTATAAGTATTGTATGGGGACTCAATTTCCAGGTCTTTGTTGTAGAGCTTTTCCTTACGTTCGCCCAGGGCATATTGAATCGTTGCACAGGATTCTAATTTCATTTCCTTTTGAATGCGATTATAAAACACGCTGGAAACCAGAGGCAACTCCGTTTTGACTTTCCCCTCACGCTCGATGATTGAAGCCATAGTAATCAACTCAAATATAGACAATTTCAATTCTTTAGAGCGTTCATAATACTCAGGTTTAAACACTGTATTAAACTTATCAAGCATCGCTTTCAAGATGTCCTCTTGAGATACACCTTTTTCAAAGGTGTATGTGGATGGAAACAAAAAACCTTCTAAGCGTGTTTTACCTTCAGGAATTCCCTCTAAAAAGGGGTAATCCAGCGGGGTCGTTGCCATGAGGTCATAAAAACTCTCCGCCTCCACCAAATTTTCTTTCACAAGCGTTTCTACGATTTGTTTGATTTCATAACCTTCTGGAATAGTCACTTTGATCAGATCACGGTACACAACCCCACTCACAATTTGAGCAATCATTTCATCCATTGATTGGGTGAGCTGAAAAGCATAGCGTCCTGCTTTGAGTTTGCTGTCGACGCCCAGTTCCTTGACCCGGGTTTTGAAAAATTCGGAATCACGTATCAAACCTGCTTGTGTCAAAACATTGCCCATAGCCATTACTGAAGATCCCGCTGGGATTTCCACGATGACATTTTCAGAATCCGAAGGATTCATGGGCAAGTAAGCGTTATCGGGCGTACAACCAGAGAGAGCGAAGACTAAGATCAACAAAAAAAACATTTTTAGTTTTAAGAACCGATAAGTAGCCATAACTACGCCTGCTCTGCTGTGTTATTTCTGAAATTCATTGCATCTCCTAATATACGAGAGACTTCTGTCATGACTTGATTGATTTTGAGTTCAGCTTCAAAATAACGCGCAATGGTTTCATTTTGAACAAGCTCACCAAAGAGGCTATCCATAGCCTTAAGCTCGTTTTCATCCATAGCCGCGCCTGTCAAATGCGCTCTTTGAAGGGCAAATTGACGGGCTTGGAAACTCTCTAACTTTTCTTTCAATTCTGGCAACGCTTCAATGGCTTTGTCGAGGGTTTTGTACTCTTTAAATTCTTCAGAATTTTGAATAGCCTCTGCTAAAGCATTTGCTGCAGCTTTAATCATATTAAACCTCCATAATGACAGGTAAAATCATTGGCTTTCGTCTCATTTTGTCATATAGATAATAATTCAAATCGTTCTTTATGGCATTTTTAATGCTTGACCATTCTTTGGTATTGTTTTTTTCACAGTTGCTCAGGGTTTTTTCAACCACTTGCTTTGCAATTGACATCAACTCTTCTGACTCTCGGACGTAGACAAATCCTCTAGAGACAATGTCTGGCCCCGCTAAAACAACGCCGCTTTTATTCATAGTGATGGCAATGACGATAAGCCCTTCTTCCGAGAGAATTCTACGATCTCTGAGAACTATATTTCCTACATCAGCAGTACCTAGACCATCAATCATAGTGACACCCGTTTCAACTGGACGACCATAAGTGACACCACTTTCTCTAAACTCCAAGCAGTCCCCGTTATTCATAAAGAATATTTTTTCTTTGGAAAGGCCCAGTTCTTCAGCAAGTGCTGCATGTCGTTTTAAATGAGAATACTCGCCGTGAACAGGCATAAAGTACTTCGGTTTAACAAGCGAATGAATTAGTTTGAGTTCTTCTTGGCAAGCATGGCCCGATACGTGGACAGCTTCTATGGCGTCATAAATAACAATAGCACCTTTTTCAAATAAGCTGTTGATAACTGTTTTAACACTTTTTTCGTTGCCAGGAATAGGCGTTGAAGAAAAAATGACCATGTCCCCTTGTTGAATTTTAATAGATTTGTGTTCACTTCTTGCTATACGCGTAAGTGCAGACATAGGCTCACCCTGAGATCCAGTCATGACAACTACTATTTCATTGTCAGGATATCGGTGTAAATCCTCAATCTCGATCAGAATATTTTGTGGAATTTTCAAGTAGCCAAGCTCAGTTGCCACTTGAACATTATTGACCATACTTCTTCCGGAAATCGCCACTTTTCGGTTGTTGCTATGGGCGGCGTTGATCATTTGTTGGATGCGATGAATATTGCTTGAAAAAGTGGCCATAATAATGCGAGAGTCAGCACTACGAAACAATTTGTCGAAGGTTTCTCCTACTTTACTCTCTGACATGGTGTGTCCTGGCCGCTCAGCATTGGTACTGTCTGCTAAAAGCGCCAGTACACCCTTATTCCCTAAATGGGCAAACTTTTGAAGATCAATGCGTTGATTGTCGATAGGTGCATAGTCAACCTTGAAGTCGCCGGTATGAATAATACGGCCAAGTGGTGTTTCAATGTTGAGTGCAACAGCATCTGGAATACTGTGGTTGACACGGATGAGCTCAACCGTAAAAGGGCCGACTTTCGCTTTATCTCTTGGTTTCAAAATGTTGAATTTTACATTTTTGATATCGGTGTATTCCTTGAGCTTAGACTGAATAAGGCCCAACGTAAATCGTGTTCCATAGAGGGGGATGTTCATTTCTCTCAGCAAATAAGGCAGTGCGCCGATGTGATCCTCATGTCCATGCGTAAAGAAAACACCTCGAACGCGGCTTGCATTACGCTTTAAATAAGTGAAGTCTGGAATGACAATATCAATGCCTAACATGTCGTCATCGGGAAATTTGAGCCCGCAGTCAACGAGGATAATATCGTCGCCATATTCAAACACAGTCAGGTTTTTGCCTATTTCATTTAAGCCTCCTAAAGGGATAATGCGTAAGGGAGTTTCTTGGGATGGGTTGTTAATAACTTCAATTATTTCGTTCGTTTTTTTATTCAATGTGTCACCTTCCTTAATATAATGGGTATTCTTCTACAGCACAAACTACAGCACAAATATTTGGGCTAAGGAAAACCAGTTTGTTAATTTCATGGCCAGATCATTTTCAAGCTATGTAAGCACTACCTTTGGGCTCAAGTTTAACCTATTTAAGCCAGCGGCTCGGCGTCAATAGACGAAGGCAGCTGGCTTAAGTCATAAGTCTAGTTTTTAAAATGGGTAAGGATTATTAAACCTATGAGCTTCATACGCCCACCTTAAAGATGAAGAAATTTTGAAAACCTAAACCTTTTTGACACCTTACCTTACTTTTTCGACTGGCATTCTTCGCAAACACCATAAAATTTGACGCTATGGTCACTGATTTTAAAGTTGTATTGCGTTTCGATACGCTCTTCTAAATCCTCCAACAAATCCACAACAACTTCAAACACTTTGCTGCAATTTGTGCAAATCAAATGATGATGATGATGTGCATCTTGATGGGTGTTGAGTTCATAGCGTACACACCCATCATCCAAACTAATTTTAGACAGAACATCATGATCACTGAGAAGCTGAAGTGTTCTGTAAACCGTTGCAAGTCCAATATCCGGACAACATTTCCGAACAATATCATAAATTTCTTCAGAACTCAAATGCTTACCAACATTGTCTACAACAACATCTAAAATCGCACGTCTTTGAGGTGTGAGTTTATAGCCTCTGCTCTTTAGTTGGTCTTTCAATTCATCCATATTAATCTGCATATTGTCCTCGCTATCAATTGAAAAAGATTCTTAATTGCAAATTAATCATAGCATAAAATCCAAGAGTTGGCAAGTAGCGTCTATTCTTCATCCTCGTCTTTCTCTGAACCATAAGCGATAATGTCCTCTTGTAACGCAAGGGATTCTGTCTTCTGAATAGCAGATTGATTAGGGTTCAAAAGTCCGTAGTTGATCTTGTTCATACTGCATATAGTTCCGGATTGTTCAACTGGAACTATAGGCAGTATGAATATTTGAGAAACTTGCTTTTGACACCCTAATCCTTTATTAAAGTACATGAATCATAAGCGTCATGTGATTGGAACTTGATGAGACCCCTAAACAATCTCGCGAATGCTACCGTCCCACTACTGTCCCACGCGAAGCACCGAACAACCCTTTCGATTCACTATGCCATACGCATGCTGTGGTATTTTAGGACATTTTCGAATACACATCACAGTAGCGTCTATTCTTCATCCTCGTCTTCGTCATCATCATCATCATCATCATCGTCGTCGCCTTCATCCATAAGCTCATCATAAGCTTTTGCGACGGCTTCAAATTCCTCGTCATCCTCTACTTCTACCAATACTTCTTCGCCATTTTGCATGACGATTTTGAAAACAAATGCATCGTCGCCGTCTTCACTGGCAGGGATCAAAATTGCATATTCGTCATCGTCCACTTTTAGAGTCGCTTCAATGATGAATTCTACTTCTTTGCCGTCTTCACCTGTCAATTTAATTGTTTCGTTGTCGTGCTTGTGTCCTTCATGAATATGATTATGAGCCATTTTTTGTCTTCCTTTCGTAGTCGAGATAAGATTGCAATATATGGACAGCTGCCAACTGGTCAATGACTTTCTTGCGATTTTCACGCCTTACATCTGCTGCGATCAAATCCCTTTCAGCCTGAACAGTCGTCAGACGTTCATCCCAGAGTACCACATTGACATTTCTGTCTGTGACGCGGTCGGAATACTTGATTTTTTTCAGGAGCTTTGCTTTGAATTCTTCGGAAATAAGAGCTCTCGGCCCAATGGACCCGTTCATGTTGATAGGGTAACCCACAACGACTTTAGAGACGGATTCTGCGATGATATAGTCGATCAAATCATCGATGTCTTGAGCAAGGGCAACTCGTCTAATGGTTTTGATGGGCTGTGCAATCAAAAGCGTCAAATCGCTGGCTGCAAGGCCGATGGTTTTGTCGCCAATATCTAAACCGATATACCGCATGTGTTTCACTCCTTAAAAATCATTTATGATTAGTGTGTCAAAAGCCCTTAGTTGATCTTATTCATACTGCATATAGTCCCGGAATGTTCAACTGGAACTATATGCAGTATGAATAATCGAGAAACTTACTTTTGACACTCTAATCATTTATGATTAGTGTGTCAAAAGCCCTTAGTTGATCTTATTCATACTGCATATAGTCCCGGAATGTTCAACTGGAACTATATGCAGTATGAATAATCGAGAAACTTACTTTTGACACTCTAATCATTTATACAACTTTGATACAAAATTCAGGGCAAACTGCTGCGCAGTATCCACAGAGTACACAGTTCGAGTGACGCACATGAGCCATTCCTTCAATGATTTCTAGTGCATTTTGAGGGCATTTTTTGACGCAGGCGCCGCATCCAATACACCAATCGTGAATGAGAAGTCTTCTGTCTGTTTGAAGGGACTTGAAAAAAGCGTCTTCAAGTGGTTTTTCGTTAAATAGCGAAACATTTGCATCGATTTCTGCGCGGCTTTTCATACCGATGGCGATAGAATGGAAACACCCCAGTTCAATAGCCTTTTGAATTTCATGCTTTGCCCCATGAATCAAGTGGCCACCTGCGAGTATTTTCATTGCGAAAATTCCTTTGCCAAGGGCATGTGCGTTTTCAATGGCCGTTAGCATTTCAGAAGCCTTGCCATCGACAATGCCAAGGCCTAACGCATTGTATATGGGATGAATCACGTCTATTAAAGGATGATTGGCTCCACCCTGAACACCCGCAATAAAGTGAGTGGACAAACCTATGGCCTTGATCATCCCCTGTTCTTTATACCGAAGCAACTGATTGATCGCTTGTTCATGCCCTCTCAGGGTGTGTTCGCTCTCCTGCTCATGAAGCATAAAAAGGTCGATATAATCCGTCTCCATGGCTTCAAGTGCAGATTCGACACTGTAAATTGCCGTTTCCCTATCGTGACAGTACGCTTTAGTGGACAAAGTCAATTGTCCGCGCTTAACCAAACGAAAAGCCTGTTTTAAAGTAGGATAAAGACCGTAGAGTTCGGCGGTGTCCAAAAAATTGATGCCTTTTTCAACGCCATAAGCAATGAGCTCGGCACCTGCTTCTGGTGCAAGATATGCCTGAAGAGGACTGATGGTCAGTCCTCCAAAACACAATTGAGATACATTTAAATGCGTTGACCCTAAATCAGTGTATTTCATTGGTCCAAATAAGCTCTCAACAATTCTTCTAAAATTTCATCTCTTTCAACTTTACGGATGAGATTTCGCGCATTGTTATAGCTCGTAATGTAGGTTGGATCTCCCGAAATTAAATAGCCTACCAATTGATTGATCGGATTGTAGCCTTTTGAAGTCAACGATGTGTTGATTTCATTCAACATATTGCGGATTTCCGTGCTTTGATCCTTATCGACAGAAAACTTCATGGTCATTTGATTGGACATATGCGCACCCCCTCTTATAGTGTATATACCCTTTTGTTTAATTTTATATCAACGAATATACAGCATTTAATGCTTCGCTGAGACGTTCAACTTGTGGTGCACCTGCTTGAGCCATATTGGGCTTTCCTCCCCCAGATCCGCCCGCTATAAGTGCCACCGCTTTGACTAAGTTGCCGCAGTGTATCCCCTTAGAAAGCGCTTCATCATCAGCCATTGCGAGGAATGTCAATTTATCATCTGTCTTAAGACCCAGGACGGAGACTGAACACGTGAGCTTTTGTTTGATCTGGTCCCCAAGGTTTCTGAGAACGCTGACGTCTAAATTGTCAAATTGACCCACGACAACAGAAACACCGTTGATGTGCCTTGCGTTTTGAATAAGATCATCCAACGTGCTATTGGCTTGCTTTTGTTTGAGCATCTCCACTTGCTTTTGCAAGCTCTTAGAGTCTGTGACTAAATGAGATGCTTTAATCTCCACATCTTGAGGAGTGGTTTTGAGTATATCCGAAAGGGTGTGAATCTGTAGACTCAAGTGTTTAAGATGGTTATAAACACCTGTACCCGTAAGGGCTTCAATACGTCTCACGCCAGCTGCAATGCCACCTTCAGAAATAATTTTGAAAAGGCCAATAGTGCCCGTGTTGTCTATATGGGTACCGCCGCAAAGCTCCACACTGTAATCCCCAACGGAGATAACGCGAACAGTGTCGCCGTATTTTTCGCCAAACAGTGCCATTGCACCTTTGCTTCGCGCTTCTTGAATGTTCATTATATCCTTTTGGACATCAATTGCTTCAAGTATTTTTTGGTTGACACGCCATTCGACTGCGCTCATTTCGTCGGCTGTAAGGCCTTGAAAATGTGTAAAGTCGAAACGCAGCACAGCTTCATTGACCTGTGAACCCGCCTGATTGACATGGTCACCTATGACATCTTTTAAGGCTTGATGCAGAAGATGTGTCGCCGTATGGTTGCGCATAATATCCAGGCGCCTCGAAGTGGTAACTTCCGCTTTGACCGCGTTGCCATTTTGAACAACGCCTGAGAGGACGAGACCGTGATGCACATAGACATTTTGAAGTCCCTTCTGAGTGTCAGTGATTTCAACGGTGAACCCCAGTCCTACAAGTAAGCCCGTGTCGCCTGTTTGACCGCCAGATTCTGCATAGAAAGGTGTTTTATCAAGGACAATGCGGACCTGCTCACCCTCTTTAGCCATGTCGACAAAACCTTCACTGCCTACAAGAGCAAGGATAATGCTGTTTGAGGAGAGGGATTCATAGCCCACAAACTGGCTGTGACTTTCAAGATGCTCTAGGTTGATGTTCTCTTCTTTCCAGCCGCCATTATCCTGAGACTCTCTGGCTGACCGCGCGCGTTCCTTTTGCTTTTTCATTTCTGATACAAAGCTTTCTTCATCTATGGTCATTTGTTTTTCTTCAAGAATTTCTTTGGTCAAATCCACTGGAAAACCGTAGGTATCATAGAGTTTGAAGGTCAACTCCCCTGAGAGGATCGTTTGATTTGAGGCTTCTAAGTCAGCTGCAAATTGCTTTAAAATTTCAAGCCCTTGATCGAGAGTCTGGGCAAAACGGTCTTCTTCAACAGAGATGACTTTTTTGATGTAGCTGATTTTATCGAGTAACTCTGGATAAGCATCCTTTGACACTTGAACGACATCGTCGACCAGTTCAAATAAAAAGCTTTCTTTAATACCGAGAAGTTTGCCATGACGCACCGCTCTTCTGAGCAATCTTCTCAGGATATATCCTCTGCCTTCATTATTGGGCAAAATACCATCTGCGACCATAAAGGTCACTGCGCGAATATGATCTGTAATAATGCGGATGGAGATATCGTGTGTGTCATCCACGCCGTATGGGACACTGGATTTTTTGACAATAGCATCAAGGACGTGTTTGAGTGTGTCAATTTCGAAAATAGAGTTGACGTTTTGAATAAGACACGCGACACGTTCAAGTCCCATTCCCGTATCAATGTTTGGTTTTTCGAGCAAGTGATAAACACCGGCATCATCTTTGTCAAATTGAGTGAAAACGTGGTTCCAAAATTCTACGAATCGATCACAGTCGCAGCCAGGCGCGCAGTCGTCACAGCCACAGCCCTTTTCAATTCCACGGTCATAATAAATTTCAGAACAAGGACCACAAGGGCCAGTCCCAATTTCCCAGAAATTATCCTTCTTTCCAAGACGTACGATGTGATCCTTTTGAACCCCAATTTCATTTTCCCAGATTGAAAAGGCGTCGTCATCATCCAAATAAACCGTGACCCATAAATTTTCGATGGGCATTTCAAGCCACTCAGTGACGAATTCCCATCCCCAAGCGATAGATTCATGTTTAAAATAATCTCCGAAAGAAAAGTTTCCAAGCATTTCAAAGAAAGTGGCATGACGAGAAGTATGCCCCACATTTTCAATATCCCCTGTGCGGATACATTTTTGACAAGTTGCCATACGGTTATGAGGTCTTGTTTCAGCGCCCGTAAAATAATTTTTGAGAGGCGCCATACCGGAGTTGATTAAGAGTAAGCTTTTGTCCTTTTGTGGAACAAGTGAATAGCTGGATTGAACAAGGTGATCTTTCGTTTCAAAAAAAGCGAGAAATTTTGATCGAATTTCATTTAGACTCATCGATTTCACGAGATTTCCTCCTAGACTGCACACATTCTCATGTGTGGGATGCACTTATTTTTACCATTCCCTTAAGTGACCTACTCGATTATAACACAATGGGCCTTTTGGTGTCGATGATTTTAATGGATGGATTTAGAGATAATACCGCCACCCAGAACTTCTTCACCGTCATAGAAGACCACAGATTGACCAGGCGTGACGGCGCGTTGCCGTTCGGAGAATTTCACCGTCACAGTTCCTGATTCAGCAACTTCGATTGTCCCTTTGGCAAATCCCGTAGTGTGTCGGACTTTGCACTGGATTTCTGTGATTTCAGAAGGTGCAATGCCCGAAATCCAAGTTACCATTCGTGCCACGAGACCGTTAGAAAAGACTGATTGGGCATCTCCAATCACCACTTCGTTAGTTGCCATTCGTATCTCTTTGACGTAAGCGGGTTTGCCAAACGTAATACCAAGACCTTTTCGTTGACCAACTGTATAATGGATAATACCGGGGTGTTTCCCAAGGTGTTTTCCTGTTTCGTCAACAAAATTGCCTCCTACAATAGGTTTAATCGCGTTCTTTTGAATAAAGCCAATATAGTCATCATCGGGTATAAAACAAATTTCTTGAGAGTCCGATTTTTTGGCGATGAACCAATCCAAAGATTCAGCAATTTTGCGCACATCCTCTTTGGATTCGAAGCTACCAAGAGGCATCAACGTATGCTCAAGTTGATTCTGCGTCAATGAATAAAGCATATATGTCTGGTCCTTTTGAGCCTCTTTTGAGCGGTAGAGATGATACTCAGAATCCTCACCTTTGACTATTTTAGCGTAATGCCCTGTGGCGATGTAATTTGCCCCTAAATCGAAGGCTTTTTTGAGCAATAAATCAAACTTAATGTGTCGATTACATTCTATACAAGGATTAGGGGTTTCCCCCTGAAAGTAAGAATCGACAAAGGGATCTATCACATGGGTTTTGAAAGGCGCTTTAAAATTCACGACATAAAAAGGAATCTCCAATTTATCAGCTACCCGTCTCGCATCTTCTATGGAAGACAAAGAACAACATCCCCCATAATGTTCCACATACTGATCAGAGGGATCATCCCAAGTTTTCATGGTGACACCTATAACCTCGTAGCCCTGCTCTTTGAGTAAATAGGCAGCAACGGTGCTGTCTACACCTCCACTCATGCCCACGACGACTCTATTTTTGACCAAATGTTCTGATTTCATTGCGTATCCTTCTTTCTTAACCATTCTCTCACAATACAGCAACAGGCTGTCATAAACAAGAAAAATCCCGTCCACAACAGCCTTTTGTATTGAACTTTCGCGCTTTGCAGAATTATCCCCAACCAGCGAGCAATGAAGCGACTGTTTTTCAAGTAGTCATCATTCGCTCTCATGTTCTCCGTGATCATCATGCTCTTCGTCAGGGTTGAAACCTTCAAGGCCAACGAAGTGTTTATTGTTTTTTGTGGCGTAATTGTAGATTGCGGATTTAAGTGCCTGCTCAGCAAGAACGGAGCAGTGAACTTTCACAGCCGGGAGTCCACCTAAAGCATCGATAACACTTTTATTTGTCATCTGCAAGGCTTCGTCGATGGTTTTCCCTTTGATGAGTTCAGTGGCTATACTCGAGGAAGCAATAGCAGAGCCGCATCCAAATGTTTTGAATTTACAATCCACGATGGTTTCATCGACGACTTGAATGTACATCTTCATAATATCGCCGCACTTTGCATTGCCAACTTCGCCTACGCCATCCGCATTTTCGATGATGCCTACATTTCTTGGATTCATAAAGTGATCCATTACAATTTCATTATACATTTTTAAGTTCCTCCAGACGTTTTTCAAATAAAGGTGACATTTGTCTCAATCGATCTACAATAATCACGAGATTCTCTACGGTATACGCAATATCGTCATCTGTTGTCATATCGCCGATGCCCAGTCTAAGAGAGCCGTGAGCAATCTCGTGTTTAAGGCCTATGGCCATAAGCACATGGGATGGGTCAAGTGATCCTGAGGTGCATGCCGATCCACTAGAACCTGCTATTCCCAAAATGTCGAGACTTAGAAGCAAGGATTCACCTTCGATATATTCAAAACAAAAGTTCACATTTCCGGGATGTCTCATTGTAGGGTGACCGTTGAATTTGATGTAAGGAATTTTGGCGATGATTTCACTTTTGAGCTTCTCTCTAAGGCGAATCAAGTGGGCTACATGGGTGTCTAACTGCTCATATGCAAGTTCTGCAGCTTTTCCAAAACCGACGATGGCTGGTACGTTTTCAGTACCTGCACGACGCTTGCGCTCTTGAGCGCCTCCATGAATAAAAGGACTGATTTTGATGCCTTTTTTGATATACAAGCAGCCTATTCCCTTAGGGCCATAAATTTTATGCGCTGAGATGGACAGCAGATCAATAGAATCCTTTTTTACGTCTATAGCTACATTGCCGTAAGCTTGAACTGCGTCTGTATGAAAAATTGCCCCTTTTGACTTGACCAATTTCCCAATAGCTTCTATGTTTTGCATTGTGCCAATTTCATTGTTGATATACATGACAGAAACTAGAATTGTTTGATCGGTCATGGCTTTTTCGAGTGCATCTAAGCTAATAAGACCCTCTCCATCCACTTCTAACACGGTGATTTCAAATCCTTGGGTCTTTAAATAATCACAGGTGTGAAGGATGGCATGGTGTTCGATGGACGTTGTTATAATATGATTGCCTTTAGCGCGGTTTGCAGTGGCTACCCCTATGAGTGCCCAATTATCAGATTCAGTACCACCCGCTGTAAAATATATTTCTTCAGGGGAAGCATTTAAGGTTTTAGAAATTTGCTCTCGGGCAGCCATAACGGCTTTTTTTGTGATCCGGCCAAATTGGTGAACACTTGAGGCGTTTCCGAAGTTCTCCAGAAAATATGGAAGCATAACATCTAAGACTTCTTTTTTCATAGGTGTTGTCGCTGAATAATCGAGGTAAACCTTACGCATGAGACTCTCCTTTCATTTTAGAACGCATTTTTTGATGATCATCTACCATATCTTGAAGCGTAGTAGATTCAATGACAGCGTCAATACTGTCGGTTATTTTTTCCCAGATAATGCGGGTGACACAATAATTGGCGTTTGAGCACTGACCAGGATCGTCACTGACGCATTCACTAGCGGTTAACGGTCCTTCTAAAGTCTTTAAAACACTGCCAATGGTGATATCTTTTGGCGCTCTCGCTAGGAGATATCCTCCCTGAGCACCTCTGATGCTTTCGACCAATTTATTTTTTTTGAGTGGTAAAATCAATTGCTCTAAGTAATTGACAGAAAGTGCTTGAGTTTCTGCAATTGTCGTTAAAGATACAGGGCCATTGCCGTAATTAAGTGCCAGAACAAACATGGCCTTAAGCCCATACCGCCCTTTTGTTGAGAGTATCATGGATACACCTCCTCAATTCCGAGTAAATCTATTGGATTTCAACTCAAGTATAATATACCCTACTAAAGTTGTCAACAATGAAAGTTAAAGAATTAACGGTTTTTTTTACACCCACTCTTTACAGACATCTACCCATTTTAAAGCCTTTGAATAGCGTTCAAGTTCCTCACACGTTAACTCCACTGCAGAGCTAGGACTTCCTGCCGCAGGAAATATGGTTTCAAAACGCTTTAAAGAAAGATCTAAATAAACTGGCGTCCCTTCTTTGAGTCCAAAGGGACAGACGCCACCAATAGGGAGACCTATAAAGGATTCAAGATCACTTGGCGACAGCATAGATGCTTTAAATCCAAAAGTGCTTTTGAACTTAGAGTTGTCTGTTTTGGCATCTCCCGCCATCACGACAATCAACCCGCCTTCGGCACATTTAAAGGATAAAGTCTTGGCGATGCGTGCAGGAATGACGCCTACTGCCATTGCTGCTAATTCCACAGTCGCAGTAGAGACTTCAAATTCCAAAATATGAACAGAAGCATGAATGTTTTTAAAATAATCTTTGACCAATTGTACGGACATATTACCTCCCTAGCGTTTTGTAACCCGGTTCATTGTCAATTTGGCTCCACTGAATGCATACTCATGAGTATAGAATAATTAAATTAATGGCATTCGTCAACTCATTGGTGTGATGTGTATTCGAAAATGTCCTAAAATACCACAGCATACGTATGGCATAGTGAATCGAAAGGGTTGTTCGGCGCTACGCGTGGGACAGTAGTGGGACGGTCGTATTCGGGTGATTGTTTAGGGGTCTCAACCAGTTCCAATCACATGACACTTACGATTCGTGTACTTTAACAAAGGATTAGGGTGTCAAAAGCAAGTTTCTCAAATATTCATACTGCCTATAGTTCCAGTTGAACATTCCGGAACTATAGGCAGTATGAATAGGATCAACTAAGGGCTTTTGACACTCAATCAATCTGCTATTCAAAAGACAGAATCCCTTGCGTTACAATAGGACATTATCACTTATCGTTCAGAAATTAATGGCATTCGTCAACTCATTGGTTGACAACACAACTAATTTAATTTAATGTAGTTGCATAGACAACTAATAACGAGGTGAATTAATGTATCCCTGTAGAATCGACGACAATGAATCTTTAGATTTGGGACGATCCATTTCAACGCTTTCCCGCTATGGTAAGTGGTATATGGAACTTAAAACAGGTCCTTTTGATTTTGGAAGCGGTCAACACGGTTTTGTCTTCTATTTATTTGGACATAATGGTGCCAATCAAGATGAAATCAGCAAGGCTTTAGAACTTGACAAGGCAACGACTGCACGGGCTATTCAAAAGCTTGAAGAAACTGGTTATGTAACGCGCAAAAACGGTGAAAAAGACAAAAGAATCAATCATGTTTTTTTAACAGAAAAAGCGTATGCCATTCAGAAGGATATTCGGGGGTTTTCCAGTGAATGGACAGACACTTTGACACATACTTTTTCAGCTGATGAAAAAGAACAGCTGAAACACCTTGTCGCCAAATTAACAACAAATGCACTTGAATACAAAAATAACGCCCAAAAGAAAGTTGGTCACCATGAAAAGTAATGAAGCCCTCGGCACTGAAAGTATA
>JBBRGL010000026.1:0-14801 GCA_038240675.1 Peptostreptococcales bacterium | reverse complement strand
CTCCTCAGCAGGCATTTCTTCAAGTCTTCCTGAAATTTCACGAAGAGCCTCTGCCCATCGCGATGTAGAATCCGCCATCAGCGCCACGTGATAGCCCATATCCCTGTAGTACTCAGCTATGGTGACTCCTGTGTAGATACTCGCTTCTCGTGCAGCCACAGGCATGTTCGACGTATTGGCGATCAGTATGGTGCGTTCCATAATGGGTTTGTTGGTCTTTGGGTCAATAAGTCTTGGAAAATCTTCAAGAACCTCCGTCATTTCATTCCCGCGTTCTCCACAACCAATATAAACGATAATATCGGCGTCTGACCACTTGGCCAGTTGGTGCTGAGTCATTGTTTTGCCTGTTCCAAACCCACCAGGAATGGCAGCCGTACCCCCTTTAGCAATGGGAAAAAACAAATCGAGAATACGCTGCCCCGTAATGAGGGGGCGATTTAGGATCAACCGTTCCTTAACCGGTCTATTTTTCCGAACAGGCCACTCTTGAAAAAGCGTCAAATCATGCACTTTTCCACCTTTATCCTTCACCTGGGCAATGACCGTCTCTAAGGTGTATGGTCCTGGATCCAAAAGGGTTATAATTTCGCCCTCTATACTTGGTGGGCATAAAATATAATGTTTGATTAAAGAGGTCTCTTGAACCCATGCATACACATCACCCGGTGCAATCTTTTGGCCCAGTTTAACCTCGATATGGGTATTCCATTTGACATCCATATCCAGTGAGATGAGTCCCACACCTTCCGGTAGAAATCCTTCTGAAAGGGTATTGAGTTTCTCCAGTGGTCTTTCTATTCCATCAAACATATTGCCGAGGAGACCTGGTCCGAGGGTTACGGAGAGGGGCTTTCCCGTTCCCAAAACCGGTTCGCCTATAACGAGTCCTTCCGTCTCTTCGTAGACCTGTACAGTTCCGATATCTTTTTCTAAGGAAATGACTTCTCCTATGAGTTTTTTGTGACCCACCATGACCATTTCTCTCATTTTGAATTGACTCATAGCATTTGCTTTAACTACAGGTCCGTTGACCATGAGAATTTGCGCTTGTTCATCATTCATGGTTTTCAACTCCCTCGTTTAAAATTTCGAAAATGCGTCCACCTTGAACAGCCTCTGAATAAATAATCCTGCTTCTAAAGCTCAAATCATATCGCTCACCTTTTTCCAAGGACTCAAGTATAAATCCACCGATAATATCATCAGTTGCTTCAATGACTTCAACGCTTTTAAAACGAGAGAGTTGAGATTTGAGCTCCTGTGACCACAGCATTGATTCAGGCATCAAGTAGATGCGTATGCGATCTCCATCCAGCAGCGGGTCTGTATACGCCTGTATTGAACTAAATAGATTGGCTTTATAAGTCGATTGAGTTGTCTCAATTCTTGCCTTTGACCCCATTTCCTCTATAACGCTCTCTACAAATTCATGTTTTACCTTGAGAAGACTATGGATCTTGTTTAGCTGTGCTTTTGCAAGGAGTCTTTTGCGTTCGATCATTGCCAATTTCACATGCTCTTCGATATGCCGCGTCCCTAACTTTTCAAGATCTCTTTTCATATTTTCCACAGCAACCAAGTCGCTCTGGTCGAGTACAGCCACCTTTTCTTCCAGTGCGTTCTGAGCGTGACCTAAAACCATTCTCCTAAACTGATCTACTTTCTGTTCTATGGTTATCATACGATCTCCTTACCGAGACCTACAGGCATGTACTCAAACCCGTCACCCGAATAGTATTTGCTGAACATTTCATAATACATGAGCCTTAACCCTTGTATAAAGACAATCAAACCCTCAAGTCCAATGACGATAATATTGCCGATAATGACTGTCAATACGCTTGCAGTGGTTGATCCAAGCATTTCACCAATGGTGTGAAAAGCGATAAAAAGACCTACGTGATTCAGTGCAAAAGCCCCAACACGGATAAAGGAAACGCTGTTAGAGAGCATGCTGAGAAAAGTCTCCACAATGTCAAAACCACTTTCGATATAATATTCCGATACGGATTCATGATAGAGGGGCTTGTGATGGTTCAGTGCATTCACGAGAGGTTCCTTTACCACAATCAAAACGATACATAGAGCACTGATCGCTAAAAGCAGCGAAATAAATGTGTTTTCAAGGATCTTAAATCGGTCCAAAACGACGCCGAGCAAGCACATATAAAGTACCATGCCTGCAATGCCATTGCGCCCAAATAACCCTTCTTGATAATCCTTGGCTCTCAATTTGTTGACCACACTGAGTCCATACGAAATCAGTAGCAAGAGGACCCCAAGTCCAATGGATAAGGCCAAAATCGTATTGATATTGTCTATAGGCCGGAGAAAAATATCCTTTCCCGATGACATCTCAGAAGCCTTCCCAAGCAGCGTCTTAGAAATTAAATGCTCATACCCAAAGACACTGTCATACCAGAAGCCAAAAATCATAGAACTAAATCCAAGGCGCGTCATGAGTTGACCGTAAACTTGCATTTTTTTCTTTCTGCCAAAAAGAATACCTGCGATTACAAAGACAAAGCCTTGTCCCAAATCTCCAAACATAGCGCCGAACAAAAGCATATAAATCCACCCAAAAAGAGAGGTTGGATCGACTTCAGAATAATTCGGAACGCCATACATTTTTACCATAGACTCAAAAGGTTTTGTAAACCATGAATTTCTGAGTTTTGTCGGCGGCACAAAAGAGATGTCCACTTCCTCCTGCTCCCTATAAAACATCAAGATATCAGCTTGAAGGCTATTAAGGGCCAACGAAATACTCTCTACTGCACTATCCGGAACCCATCCCGCAAAATAAAAAAAGTTTTTTGAATAGGCTGCTTGGTTACGCAGAACGCTAATACTTTGCTCGAGAGACAATTCACTAAAAAATTCAGAAAGCGATTTTTCAAATTTCTCTTTAAAAGAATTTAGTTCACCTTTTATGATTTTAAGCTCACCGGATATTTCGTTTACACGCACATTCATTTTGCGAATCATAACTTGTGGATAATCAAAATAGGCCTCAGCCAAGGGAATTTCTTTGAAATGAACCGATCGCAAAATACGGTCCGTCTCCGTTTCCATATTTTGCGGCGCAATAATCAAATAAACAGAATCGCCATTAAAATCTCCAAGGTGAAGGACCGTTGCTGCAATGTTTTCATAATTGAAAGCAATTTTATCCCTAAACTCTCTCGCCAAAACCCCAAAATGCGTCGTAAAGTGTTCCAAATGAAAAACTTTGCTCAAATCGATATTCATATCTGCAAAGGACTCTACAATTGCAGAGTCAACAAGCAGTTTATATTCATTTGTCAAAATTTCTACACGTGCGTTCATGTCTTCAAATCTATCAAACAACACTTGAATGTTATCTGACAAATGAGGGTTGAACTGAGAATTTTCCAAAAAATCCGTATCAATATCAGGCTCTATATTCAAAAGCCCCATTAACTTCGTCAACTTATCATAGGTTGATTTATAAGAAACGATTTGAAGTGGATATTTTCCAAAAAAAGATTTTTGGATTTCCTCATCATAAGAAAGCGCTTCACGCGTGTAGAAACGGTGGAGTTCAATTTCCTTAATCGTACTGATCGGGTGAATAACACCCGTCATCACAAGGCGTTTGTATACTTCATCACACTTTCCAATAGGTCCAACTAAATTAAGTAGCTTCATGTGTTCTACTGACATATACACATCCTTTCAGCAACTAATGTCGCTGAGAATAATCGTTTCCGCGGAGTAACAAAATAGCAAGAGCCCGAGGACACATAGGGAGTCCACTGAAAAACTCCGAATTTCTGCGTTGTTGCAGCAAACTCCGGGCTTGACTTAACCGATTTTCGTAGGGTCAGACCTGTTTGTCTGACCGGCTTCTATATTTTCCTTGCATAAAATAACACGCTGCCGACTGCGCTGTTAAAAAGTCCTGATTAAAAAACCTTTAACCCGCTCTGCATCCATATTATACCGCTTTGCTTCCAAAATTGAAAAAATATCTCTGAGTTCATACTCAAGTTTATGCATATAGGATATAGGCGTCAAAATACTCATTTGGCTTTGTTTAAGCAGTTTTAAAAAATGCTTATACATATAGATTTCCATTTCTCTTTCCAGTTGCACTTCAAGGGTTTTGCCCCCATCAAATAAAAAACTATACCGCGTTCCTTTGACAATTTCCATAAACGCTTCATCCGTTTGAGAATAACACAGCGCTTTTAAAAGGGTTAAATTAACATACTTTCCGCCCATCAAGCTATAATTAAAGAGTTCTTCAGAAGAGACACTGTAATACCTAAGGCCCCTAAATATCCACTGCAAATTCAAAAAATCAATATTGATCCCCAATAATTCTTCATTATACTTGCGATCATTTCCCTTTAATTTACCGAACTGCTTAAAAAGAGCACGGAAATACATGCGGTCCAGATTCATCTCCATATAAAAAAGAATACGCTTAGGATTTTCGTTGATATAAGGCGCAAGGGCTTTATCGTATCCCGTTCCCTTCAATTGTTCAATCAATGATGGCAAGGAGTCACACGTCGAAAGAGCTTCATAATTCAATTTCGAAAAAATTTTTGAAATCAAAAGTTTTTGTTCAACACCTTCCAAAGTCTCTCCACGGTATATGCTTCGAATAATCCATTTCAAACTCTCAATTTCAAAACGCATTAAAAGAACCTTGAACGTCTTTCGATCCTCATTGTTCAAATAATGGACAAGCTTTTCGTATTGAACGAACGTATGCCTTCTCAAAAGCGCCTCAATGGTGCTTATGGACATGGTTTCTCCCGAATGCGCTTCAAACACTTCCCTATATGCGGTCTGTGTTTTGAGTGCTTCTACCACCTCATCATAGGTATTCAACTGAATCAAAAGCAAATAATCCGAATCACTCAAAAACTGACTTTCAAGGGCGCGAACCTTTGTATTCAATGCGGCGAACCGCGTAACACTTCCCATAGTACACCTCGTTTAGCTATCCTTTGACCATCTCAGTCCCTTGAAACGTTTCTTTAAAAAGCATTTCGACAATTTCGGCCTTCTTTACACATGTTTGATTTCCAAAATCGTTGATCTCAGACAAACGCAACTTCTCAACTTCATCTATCATAGACTGCGTTTCCTGCGTAAGTTCCTGCACCTTTGCTTTTGCTGCTTTGCGCGCTGTTTTCATAATCTCGAATTCAAGTTCATGGCGCATTTTCCGCAGCACTTCTTCTCGCTCACGTTCAACAGTCATAAGCTCCTTCTCTTTCAAAGCTGCCTGGTGATCCATTTCAACGATTTGAGTCAAAGTCTCTTCAATAAGTTGTTTATTCATAAACAGCTCCTTTCATTTGCAGAGCATCAAGATTTGCTTTATTATTTTCGTAGGAGGCCTCACACCACCCCTACAATAATAATTATTAGACAAAAGTTATTAGAGTCCTCCTTGATTATACACCTTTTTGAAAAAAAATACGAAAAGCGCCAAAACGCTTTTCGTAAGTCCCGAATCTTCTATTTGTTTTTAATGCACATCCCGTCCATAAAACATCAATTTCTAACATCCATTTGAAGTGCTCTATAAATCAATGTCACTACATCGCCTCTGAGAATAGGTGATTGCTTCAAAGGTACTTCTAAAATAAGCCCTTTTTCAAAAGCGAAAGGGAACACTGTGTCCCACGTAAAATCAGTATCAAATGTATACCCCAGCGCCACAAGCAAAAGCTTTACAAACGCCTGATCTGTCAGTTTCCCACTGGGTTTAAAAGTGCCATCAGCATATCCATTCACGAGGCCCGTAGCCACACCATAGTTGATATACGGCGTATACCACTGGTTACTCATATTGTCTTTAAATTTCGTCTCATTGGTTGATGCGTAAAGGCTCGAAAGTGTCGCCTCTTCACCTTTGATCCGCGAAATAAATGCTAAGGCCTCCGCCCTGCTCAACGTCTGATCCAAATGAAAGCTTACGCCGTCACCTTTCAAAATTCCAAGATCAAAGAGTGCCATGGACTCATTATCGACAGGATCTGCAAAACCAAACATCATAGAAAAAACCATTACCAGAAACAGCAAACCCGCAAACAATCTCTTGTTTTTCATCCCAGCACTCCTCCGGCAATTAAACCGACTATGGCTCCCATTATAACGGCGCCCATACTGATTGACAACCACGCGTTGGTAAACTTCATCTTCATAAGTACTGCAATCAAGCAGCCGGTATAAATACCCGTCGTTGGTAGTGGCACCGCTACAAAAAGCATCAATCCAAAAAACCGCCATTTTCTATAACTGTGAAACTTTTTCTGAGACTTGTCCTCTATGTGTTCTACAAAAGCACGAAACCTGCTCAAAGTCTTAAAGTAGCCAAACACCGGCTCCATAATAAGCAGTAAAATAGGAATCAAAATCAAATTGCCAATAAGGCTCGTCACTGTACTCTGAAGGGGCGTAAACCCGACCAATATGCCATAAGGGATAGATCCCCGCATTTCAGTAAAAGGAACCATCGACATCAAAAGAACCAACCATTCATTCTTAAGCCACTCCATTACTGAAGCTCCAACACTTTATCAGCCACCATAAAGCTGTCTTGGAAAGCGCCATATACAAATACAGAATCATCTTTACTCAAAATATCCAAATCATCTTTGATACCTTTTGCCGTGACAAAGAGTGTTGTCGCTTGAACGTGAACTGTATGAATCTTGCCTTCGCTATCTTGAAGGGTAAATATACTCAGGTCTGGATAGACATTGATGACTGTCCCGACAACGTAAGTCTTTTTAGTCACAGATTGAGCGATAATGGAGGTTACTTGATTGCTTTCAATTTTAGTAGTTACAGAATAATTTGCACGAAGGTCGTACAGCGTCACCGTCTTATCATCTAATTTCACCGTAGCCTGATTAGAAACAGTATATGTTTCTACGACACCACTAGAAGTTTTAATCTTAATCACTGGATTCTCAGAAATAGTGAGTTCCTGAATCGTCCCTGTAACGGATGTTTTAGTGCTGAGTGCTGTTATTTCAGTGATTTTGCCCAATGACGTTTTAAAAGTTACGACATCTCCCGCCTTCAAATCAGCCATATTGACCTTTGTCTCATTGCGCTTGATCACAGCATTATCCGCAAATTCGAAGGTCTTAGTGTCCTGTCCCACACGAATTTTTACGATAGGCACAGTAACGACAGTAACCGCTTCAGCCAAGACACCATCGTAAACGCTGGCTGTCTTTTGATAATCCAGTTTAATAACATTGTCGCCATTGACAGTTGCTGTAACCTGATACCCCATCATCAAATTAGAGTAGCTATCCACCACGCCATTTTGAGTTACAGGCGTTTGGGTCCCAACCACCAAAGTCTGATTAGCTTTCAATGTCTTCACTGACAAAATCACTTTATCCGAAAGGGTAATGACACTTAATATTTCACCGATCAGTGTTTGATTCAAATTCACAAGTTCAACGCGCACTAAGGTATTGCCTTGATACACAAGTTTCACAACCTGATCCATGACCAAGTCATTAAATACTTTCTCTGTAGTGCCAGACATAATTTTTACTGGAGTATCTATTCTCTCGATATACGTAATGGTTGCATTGGTTTGATCATTAAACACGATTTTCTTGGTGTCTTTCAAAATCAACTTCACAACAGCCATCTTTTCCTGTGTTTGTCCATAGCTTGCCAATGTTTTCAAAGACAACGAAACCATCTTCGCCATTTGTGCCCGAGTCACAGGATCATGAGGCTTAAAATAACCCGCTGTATCGCCGGCAACAATTTGCTGATTATTCAGAATGGACACATATGGCGTTGCGGCGTTAGAAATAAGGGCCGCATCTTTAAATCCCAAATTGTTGATCTGTGTCATCCCGACTTTCAGGTGCAAGTTCAGCGCACGCCCAAGAAAAATGGACACATCCTGTCTCGAAGCATTCTGAAGCTTCCCCAAATCCATGAAATTTTTAAGATCAGCAACAGAAAGCACACCCACTTCTAAAAAGTAAGCCACAGCATCCCTAAGGTCCGTCCAATCCGGCACTTCATACGTGGAGAGGGTTACCCCATGCTTCAACTGATAAGTGGGCAGAGATGCAGTAGGAATCAAATTAGACGCCTTGAGAGCCCTGTAAATCATCACCACAGACGCATATTTCGAAATAGAAGCATTGGGCTGAAAAGTCCCGTCCGTATAGCCGGTGACAATATTCTTATCAGCCACCTCACTAATAAAGTCATATCCCCAAAAACTAGTTGGAACATCCTTAAACCCCGCCGCATAACTCAAGCTGCCAAAAGCCAGCATCCCTATTAAAACCATCGCTACAAACCGCTTCATTAAAAACCCTCCTTCAATCTCATTCTCTATAGCTATTATACATTATTTTAGTATAGAAAAAGATAACTATATTTTCTCCCTTGACCTCAGGTGCTCGTCGTGGAGAATTGGCTATTTGACGCCATATTCAAGAACTACACCTGTTTCAAGAATAATTTTTTGAAAGCCTTGATCCACACGGTGATAATCAAGGATATCTACTCTGAAGATCAAGTTTGATTCTTCAAAGACTTCCCTGACTTCAGAAAGTAAATTCAATGATAATTTTTCAGTCCCTTTAATTGCTAAATCTAAATCGGAGTGCTCATGGCTATTGCCCTGAATGCGAGATCCAAAGATAATAACTATTTCATTATTGAGCAATGCCCTTAAAACACACTTTATTTTAAGCAGTTCATCATTTTTTAAATCAATCATTTCGAACTTCTATCGCTTCAAACAAAGTTTTTGCATCTATCAAAAATCGTTTTGAAGACTCTACAATTTCTTCTGCAATCGCTTGGTTGTATGTATGCGATGCAATATTCCTGAGTTCATGATACCCAATCCAACGACCAAAATCTTCAATTAATTTGTGCTCTAAAACAATTCTCGCCTTGATACCCCATCCATCGAGCCAGGCGTCAAATTAAGTTCCAACCAACGTTTCATAAACTTCCAACACAACTTATAAGTAAATTCAAAATTTTGAACGATAGCAGCATGAATGATTTCATTCTCTTCACCCTTAACATCAATAGTCAAATACCGCTCATCAGCATACTTTAATGCCCGATCAAAAGAATCAATCCCACGCTTCAAACTACTCAAATCAAATATCAACATTAAACCATCCTTCCGCAGCATTTCATTAAAGCACACAAAGCATCCAAAATTCTTTTGATTGAATGACTGAATGTTTGGCTTCTTTGTGGTTTAACACATTTGTTTTATACTCTTTATTATAACTTATATCACCAGGTACATAAACGTATTTTCTCCACCGTAAAAATAATTAGCAAAAAATACTGACACCTCCACAAATAAAAAAGCGAGGAAATCCTCGCTTTATTTCAATTGATTTTGAATACTGCTTTTATAACCGTTGATTGATTTTTGCAATTGTTGAACTTCAATATCTTTTGCAGGCTCTAAATTTTCCATAGAAGCATTATAGACAGTCCAAATTTGAAACAATTCGCGGCTTAAAAAGTCAACATCGTTCACAATCCGGCTCGATTTTTTTGTGAGGCGCTTTAGAAACTGTTCAGGCTTGCCTTCCCCTATTCTTGGGATCCACAATTCCGAAAAACGCTTCCACTCTTCACTGTTCTTCGATTTAAGGCATTCCTCATATTTTGCAGTTAATTCAGTATCAAGACCTTCAATATTTTTATAGTATACAAGGCCAACTTCTTGAATGGTTCTGTCTGTGACCTGAGGAAGTTTCTTGTAAACTGTAATGCCCATCATCAAAATGGCGAGCACCAACACAGCTACAATCAAATAGGCACCAGTCCCTAACGACTTGAATTTGCTCGTGTTTACCGATTTTGAATCCTGTCTCGCCACTGCCTTTTGCTCCATGTTCGATTTAACCATGTTTATTAAGTCCTCCAAAAAAAAGTTACAGGATTATTATACCTTATTTCCGTGTACAATGATAGATTTTAATATTTCATATACACATTTCGTGGCTGGAACTTTTGCAAAACAAAACGGCTTCAACAACTCCTGAGAGTGGTCAAAGCCGTCATCTCGTCATCTATTACTCAGCACCGCCTACTTCATATGACAACACATAAGCTCTCGCGGCAATATTCTTTTGAAGTAAGACACCCTTAACTTGATACTCAAGTTCGCTCAATTTATTTGCCATATCTGCGACCTGTGAAGACGGTACCATTCCAAGTTCATACATTTTTTTTGTTGTATTGTAGCCGTTTTGAAGAACGGTTAAACTACTTTGAATAGACTGGTACGCATTTTGAGCTTTAAGCATTGTGTTATAGGCACTTTGGACACTAATTTTTGCGGATTCAATAGATTTCAAATACTCATTTTCAGATTTAAATTTTTCAATCTCTTCCTTTTTCAAAGCTGATACTATTCTAGAAATATAGAAATTCTCAGTAATTGTAAATTTAAGTGTTTTCAAATTCTTTGTTTCGCGTTTCAAAAAAAGATCCAATCTGTTATCAACAGCATATTCAAGTGCTTCTGCCAGCGGTTTTACAGCCAAATTTTCAGCCACTAAAACCTCTTTCAACTTAACATTTGAATCTAACGCAATGGACAAAACTTGATTGAGTTTTTGCCTAGCTGTTTGAAGGTCCAATTGAGCATTTTTAACATCATTTAATGAAGCGTTGTAGCTTACTAGGGCAGATTCAGAATCATTTTTAGTAGCGAGTCCAAGTTTGAACTTCAACATAACTGTGTCGTAAAGCTCTTTCAATCGCGTTACACTCATATTTGAAATATCGAGTTTCTCTTGGGCCAAGGCAACACCATAGTATTCACGGTATAAACCAAACTCGAGCATTTTTTCTGAAATAACCTTGCCTTTTTTCGCTGCGTTCAAAGCCATTTCAGCTGCACTAAGACCAATGCCATTGATAATATATTTTGCGTCTAAAGTTGTTAAATTATCCTTATTAGAACGCATTTGACTTTGTAATTCTTTGGCTTCATCATATGCCATGGTATCTGCCTCAATAGTCAAATCAGCAATTTTAACGTCCATGCTGTTTTTCAGGCCCAATTTGTAGGCTTCTTGGAAGTTCATTGTTAAAGGCGCTGCCGGAGCCACCACATCCGCAAAACTGAGTGAGAATAGTAATACTGCTGCTAAAGATAGTGCCAGGACTTTTTTCATGTTTTTCTCCTTTATCAATCATTTAATAACCCCATCATATGCCATAAATTCACGAAAGACAATAAGACTCATTCTTTCTTAATCCTCTTTTAATAAATGAATTCAGCCAGTTAAATGTGTCATTTCGGCATTATTCGTTTTTCATCTCGGGTAAATATAAGTCTTGACCATATCAGAAAGTGCTATTTTCGCTTGGTTTTCACTATGCTCAAGAGCTTCTTTTAAGTTTGCAATTTCTTGACTGACATTTGGCCAATCCAAAGGGGTGGTTTTTTCGACAAATATTTTATCAAGCTCAGTCGATACGGTATGTTGATCATCGATGAGTAATTCTTCAAATAATTTTTCCCCAGGTCTGAGTCCCGTAACTTTAATTTCAATATCTCTGTGTGGTTCAAATCCCGACAAACGGATCATTTTTTCCGCCAATTCATAGATTCGAATAGGCTCACCCATATCCAGGACAAAGATCTCCCCACCCTTTCCGAGAGATGCAGCCTGGATGACAAGTCTTGTCGCTTCAGGAATGGTCATAAAATAACGAATAATATCTTTATGGGTCACCGTGACAGGTCCACCATCGGCAATCTGCTTTTTGAAAAGTGGAATCACACTGCCATCACTTCCAAGAACATTACCGAACCGAACTGCTATAAGCTCTGTACGCGACAAGCCATTCATAGCTTGAATCAACATCTCACAGGCGCGTTTAGTAGCCCCCATAACATTTGTTGGGTTCACAGCTTTATCTGTCGAGATTTGGACAAACCGCTCGACTTCATACTTTTGAGCAGTTGTAATAAGATTCAATGTCCCAAAAATATTGTTTTTTATAGCCTCCTTTGGACTTGTCTCCATTAAAGGCACATGCTTATGTGCTGCAGCATGAAATATGATCTGAGGCCTATACCGTTCCATGAGTTCATCAATTCGCTTACAATCCCTCACACTTGCAATCAAAACCTCGAGAGGCGCATCAGCAAGCTCTCTCAGCAACTCCTGTTGCAAATTATAAAGATTGTTTTCATAGATATCAATCATCAACACTTTAGCTGGCTTATGTTTCAAGACCTGTCTTACGATTTCAGAACCAATTGAACCTCCCGCGCCTGTTACCATAACTATTTTCCCAAATATCAGACGGGCATAGGCTGTTTCATCTAAGTTGATGACATCTCGACCAAGCAAGTCATCAATCTCCACATTACGAATCGCGTTCACCGTTACCTGTCCACTTAAAAGCTCATCAAGACTCGGTAAGATACGAAGTCTGCAGTGTGCTTGAGTGCAAATATTCACAACCTCTTTAATCACTGAATGATTTCCCGATGGCAATGCAATGATGATTTCATCCACTTTATGATCAATTACTGCACGCAGTATATCAAATCGATCTCCCAGTACTGTTATTCCATTGATTAGCCGTCCCTGCTTCGTGACATCATCGTCAATAAACCCAACAATTAAGTCCCTTCCAGAGGCTTGATTCTTGATTTCCTTAGCCAACGTCGCTCCCGCAACTCCTGCCCCGACAATTAAAATCCGCTTATCGTGAAATCTTTTGATCAAACCCGATGCCCCATAATCCTTCACAATTCGTAGCGCCCGATAACCAAATCGAACTGCCCCAAGAAGCAGCATATCCATAATTCCACTGAGAATAACTATGCTCCTTGGAAGCGTAATATCGAGTACATACAAAACAGCAAAAAAACTGAACACGCCAAACAGCGCAGCCAATACGACCTGTATCAGCTCCTCCACACTTGCATACCGCCACAGGCTGTTATAAAGTTGAAACATGGCATAAACGCCGATTTTCACAACCGTAATCAGTATTGCCCACTTAAAATAAACCATCAAGTAGCTGGCTGCAGGCTCTGTGCTGAGTTTGCCATCAAAACGCAGCAAAAAACAAAACAATACCCCCACCTGAATGAGCAAAATATCTAAAATAATCAAAGCAAATTGTCGTCGGCCTTTTTCCATGTTTTTTTCCTTTATTTTAAGTGTCATAATCATCAAATACAGTCTGAACATCTCATGTTAACAAATGTTTTACCATTTGTAAAGCGTCCCCTAATTATGTGTTTTTGGACTAACCCAATAAGGGAAAAGACCGACTGCTAGGTGGGAAAGTTGGTTGGTCGGTTGGGCGGGGAAAGATTTGAAACTTGCGTTCCAATATACCCTGCAATCAATGGATAGTCAGAATGGAAATGTTTCGCATTTTCTGACCAACAGGCCAACTGACCAACCGACTACCTTACCCACTTTCCAACTGTCCACCTATTCCCCACTGTTAAAAATCCGAGAGACATAACTTTCACTAATTTCGAGCATCTTGCTTATTTCCACCTGAGTCATCGCACCACACCTCAGCATCTCTCTGACAAACGTCTTTCTGTATAAGACAAGATCATGAGCCAGATACTTGCCTTTAAGCAATTCAAGGCTAATACCATTCTTTCTCTCGAATGCCTCAATAATCAGTCGACTGTCTTTTTTCTCTATACTGATTTTATACAGTTTTTCTTCAATTTCATAAAACTCTGGAGCCATTTGCCGATCCGCCAAATCTTTGATCACATCATCTGCTTTCGAAACAAATGCATAATAGAGCTGTATAGCCTTTTTCTTATTTGCTGAAAACAGCCCAAGTACTTCTGCTACACTGCAATGTTTTGAATCATAATTCATGTACAACTTATGACTGCTGTACGCATAATCCAACTCTCCAATTTGAGCGCGCACTGGATTCTGATGGATATACCTCACTAACGCCAACAAGTAAGCATCTTTTTCACATAAAATACTTTTAAATCGCTGCTCAAAGACATGTCCACTATGCTTATATTTGCGGTTATACGCTGAGGTATACGTCTGCTGAATCAACTGCATTATTTTTGACACTGGAAGATCTCCAGCTTCTATAAGCAGGTGACAATGATTATCCATAATCACATAGGCATACAGTCGTCCACCATATTTCTCAACATACGTGAACACTTTCTCCAAATACAAGTCCTTATCTTCATCACATTTAAAAATATAACCCTTATTATTACCACGGGCAATGATATGATATAATGCACCTTCATAGTGGATGCGCTGTTTCCTCGCCATTTGTAAGCACTCCTTTGATGTTTAGCTAATTCATTATATCATATTTTTCATTATCATGCCTGACCCCTTAAAAGGAATAGGGCTTCCATCATTTCCGTAGGGGAGTGTCTCAGCGCACTCCCAGTCTTTGACCCTACAGATCCCAGATCCCAGATCCCAAAGCACCAGCACAGCGCAGGTGCTTCTCCTTTGATACTTCGCAAAGACGCTCTCTCCGAGACCTTCTCATCAATTGAAGATCACATTTGTCTGCCAGGTACGCTGATTAAACAACTGTCCCCGAATAGTATTTTGCCCTCAACAATTCAACTTTTCATGCCTGACTCCGAATACGGCTTCCATCATTTCCGTAGGGGAGTGTCTCAGCGCACTCCCAGTCTTTGACCCTACAGATCCCAGATCCCAGATCCCAAAGCACCAGCACAGCGCAGGTGCTTCTCCTTTGATACTTCGCAAAGACGCTCTCTCCGA
>JBBRGL010000025.1:0-15141 GCA_038240675.1 Peptostreptococcales bacterium | reverse complement strand
CCTCAAAATGAACCTCTTGCCCTAGGGTGACAAATGCAACCACCATACCCGTATCTTGACAAATAGGCATTTGCTTTTGCTCAGCGATGACGCTATTTTGAATCAAATCTGTAATAATCCGCTTGCCTATTTCAGAAGTTTCACTGCTTTGTTTGTCTTTGAAGGCACCTAAAACATCCCTTCCTATGACACAGTTCATCTCTATGCACATTTCAGATACAGCACACTCGATTTCTTTGACTTGAATTGTCCTCATCCTACTCCCAAATCTCCTTTGACTCCAGTATGCTCCATAAAGCGACTATTTGCCCTTGTTTTCAGCCGATGCGATAAAAGGTTTGAGCTCAATGATGTAACGCGTGTGCAATCCTTCGCCAATTTTGTCCAATTCATCAAAAGCCGTTATTTTGAAAGTCAGTTTTTTGCCTTTAATCTCGATGAGCTCAGCCTCAGCACGCACGTTCATTCCAACGGGCGTCGCTGCCAAATGCTTGACATCGACATGGGTTCCGACAGTTGCAAATCCTGGGGGCAAGTGGGGGTCAACAGCTCTAAGGGCTGCGTTTTCCATAAGGCCTATCATCATAGGCGTTGCAAATACAAGCACTTCTCCACTGCCAAATTTTTTAGCTGTGTCATTCTCTGTTACCCTTTTTTTCACCACTGCCTTCATTCCTAACTCTAGTTCCATAGACACTCCTTCAATAATGTGTTGATATAACTTCATTATAGCCTTCCTCCAAGAAAGAATAAAGACTTTTACAAAGAAAAAGGATTGGTCAATGAAGACACAATCCCTTGATGCTATACATATGGGTAGTTAGACCTCTTTCACTTCATCTTTTACATCATCTTTTACTTCATCTTTTACTTCATCTTTTACTTCGTCTTCCGTTTTATCGGCATCTGTAGAAGGAAGGGATTCAGGATTTGCTGGGTCTTCATCAACAGGTGGTGCATCCACTTCCAAATCTCCATTGGCATCGAAGTTTTTTGAAGGTGTTTCGTTGTTTTTGTCGGACACAAATCGATCAAACATCCCTACACGTTTAAGGGTATGATTTTCTCTTGCCTCTTTAAGCGCTTCAAATCCATGATCAAAGGCCATGTCAAATTCAAGTCCATTGAGGGTTTCGTATTCGAGAAGGGATTTTGCTACTTGATGGAGTTTGTCCACATTCTCTGTCAACAATTCTGATGCAACTTCGTAGGCATCATCCACAATTCTTCTGACTTCGCGGTCAATTTCAGCGGCTACTTGCTCAGAAAAATTCCGTATAGTTGTCATATCGCGGCCCAAGAACACTTCATCTTCTGATGCATAGCTCATTTGAGACAAGTTCTCACTCATGGCATACTTGGTCACCATGGCTCTGGCAACGCGTGTAACAGCCGCTAAATCTGAAGATGCACCGGTCGAAATATCATCAAGGACAATTTTTTCTGCAAGTCGTCCACCGAGGAAAATGACAATGTCTTTTTCCATTTGTTTTTTAGTGCGGTAATGACGATCATCTTGTGGCAACTGCATCGTAAAACCACCTGCACCTCGACCACGTGGAATAATGGTGATTTGATGCACTGGATCAGTATCTGGCAAAAGCTTGGCTAAAACAGCATGACCCGCCTCGTGGTAAGCCACTAAGTTGCGATTTTTTTGGGATTCTACGCGGGATTTCTTTTCAACACCCATGGTGATTTTGGTAATGGCTGCTTCAACTGTAGCGATGGAAATAGTCTTATCGTCTTTTCGCGCTGACATCAGTGCCGCTTCATTCAGTACATTTTCGAGGTCTGCAGGCGTAAATCCAGGTGTGCCTTTTGCAATTACTCTAAAGTTCACATCATCTGCGACAGGCTTATTCTTGGCGTGAACACGTAGGATTTCTTCACGCTCTGCAACGTCAGGTATGCCTACTGTGATTTCTCTATCAAATCGTCCTGGTCTGAGTAAGGCCGGATCTAAAATGTCGGGTCTATTGGTGGCTGCTATAACGATGATACCTTCATGATCAGCGAATCCATCCATCTCGACCAAAAGTTGATTGAGGGTTTGCTCTCTTTCATCATGGCCGCCACCAAGACCTGCGCCACGCTTACGACCGACAGCATCGATTTCATCTATAAATATAATACACGGTGAATTCTTTTTGGCGTTTTCGAATAAGTCTCGGACGCGGGATGCACCCACACCGACAAACATTTCAACGAAATCCGAACCACTGATACTAAAGAAGGGCACACCTGCTTCACCAGCTACAGCGCGGGTCAAATAGGTTTTACCAGTACCAGGAGGGCCTACCATCAAGATTCCCTTAGGAATCCGCGCCCCTAAATCCATATATTTTTTTGGAGCCTTCAAGAAATCGACAATTTCCATCATCTCTTCTTTTTCTTCTTTTAGACCAGCAACTTCCTTAAAGGTGATGCGTTTGTCCTCATCATCTTTGTGCAGTCTCGCCTTGCTTTTGCCAAAGCTCATGACTTTGTTGCCGCCGCCTTGAGAATTTTGCATAAATACAAACCAAAACACAACCAGTATGAGGATCGTAAATACGGTTGGGAGAATTTCTAATAGGAATGGACTTGAACTTGGCTGTTCGCCTTCAAGAATGAGCCCTTTATCGACAATGCGCTTGTAGATATCCTGTCCAAAGGATTCTTTCAGCGTGGTCGGTAAATAAGCTGTAAATTCTGACTTGTCTTTCAAGACGCCAGTCAGTTGATTTTCTTTGATTTTAATGGAAGCTATTTGATCAGCATCAAGCTGTTTAACGACCTCCGATACTGTAAACACTTTTTCTTCTGATGGTTTGAACCCATTCATTGTCAAAAGCATCAGTATAACAATGGCTAGCACCAAATAAAAGGATGCGCCTCTAAAAAAACGTTTCACGTAAAACCTCCTCAAGTAGGATACTCAATCTTTTTCATTCTAACATGTTTCTCACCGTTTCACAACTTATCAAAGGTAAGCTGGAAAATGTCCTGAGTTTGTGCACTGATATAGCATGATTCTGCAAGTACGCCACCATGTACCCAGACCAAACCGTTCCGGTCTTCGACTATGGGGCAAATTTCTCTTTGATTTTCAGGGATTTTGAGTTCTCTAAAAATATCCTTCACGGACTTGTGCCCCGAAAGTCCTTTGATTTTGATCCTGTCTCCAGGTAATCGACTACGGACAGTGAGAGGAAGCTCAATGTGCTCCGCAGAAAAATAAATGACGGAAGGATTTTGGCAATTCGTGAGGTCTTGTCTCGACACACGCCTCAGGGTTGATTTTATGGATGCTTCCAGAATTTCAAGGGGCTTATCCACCTCTAAGCTATAAGCGTAGGCGTGCGCACTGCCGTGAACACCGCTTACTTCAACCACTAATGATTCCCTGTCTATTGAAAACTGAACATTTTGATGAATTTTTTTAGTGCCTTGTCGCCTGTTGTAAACAAGGGCTACAATTTCTTCAACGTGGCTTGTTTCAAGCCCTATAAGACTTCCTTTCGCCAACTTAAACAGCTGTCTAACGACCCGATTAGCCACAGCAACATGGAGTGTATCGAAATCTTCGAGTGCCACAAAAAAACTATTTTTCTCGATTTTAAGCTTAACCTTTAAGAAATCTTGAGTCACTTGATCCAAGTAATCCTTATCCTGCTGTAAATGTGACATGGTCTGTCCAATCCTTTGGACGATACTGGCGTTAAAATGAGTCTCTAGATAGGGAATCAGTTCATGCCGAACGCGGTTACGCATATACTGTGTATCCGTATTGGTGCCATCTGTGCAGTACTGTTGTCCTTTTTCAGTGAGATAAATCTCAATTTCTACCCTTGTAATGCCCAGTAGGGGTCTGATAAAAACGGCGTCCCTCTGCCACTGCATCCCCGTTAAGCCATCAATGCCTGCGCCTCTCGTGAGCCTCTGAAAAAAAGTTTCAACTTGATCGTTGAGATGATGTGCCAAGGCGATTTTAGTGCATCCCCGAGCTTTCAAAACACCATCGAGGAGTTCATAGCGCCTCTCTCTGGCGGCGGTTTCAAAACTTTGCCCTGAATCGAGGGCAAATTGCGAAATATCCTCCGAAAAAGCATAGCAGGGCAATTCAAGTTGTGCGCACAAAGCTTCGACAAATCGCTGATCGCTATCGGCCTCTAGCCCTCGAAATTGGTGGTTGAGATGAAAGACACTGAGCGCGATCTCTTTTTTAAGCATCACATCGTAAAACAGCAGCAAAAGTGCCACTGAATCGGCACCGCCTGAAACACCCAAAAGGATATGGTCACCTGCACGCACCAACTTATGTTTTTCTAGAGCTTCTAAAAAAGAAGTGTCAAGTGTCATGGCAAACTCCTTCTAAATGGGACTTGGATGCCCCCTTGACTTTCATTGATTGCATTACCTTTTAATCGTAGCACGAAACTATTAATGAATTATGAACAATTAGATGAGAGTGCTTTCTTGTCTATAAAAGCATAGAGAACACCTTCTAAGTTGTCATACTCACTGACGTTTATATGATCCATTTTAAACCACGCCATTATTTCTTCAAGAATAATAGCCCCGCTAAGGATAATATCCGCACGCTGAGGATTTAAGCCTTTGAGGTGTTTTTTTTCTTCTAAGGTCAGCTTTTGAAGATTTTCGACAAGGGAGCTGACACGTTCTCGAGAAAGGGCATAGCCATGCACTTTGTCCGAATCATACAAAATGAGCTCGTGCTCCATGGCGGCTATTGTGGTAATCGACCCGCCTATGCCGATAAAATTACAACTCCCAAGATACAGGTTCTCAAGGTCATTCGCATCTAAAATGGTCCTTATTTTCATCCTCAAGGGTTCAATTTGCAGATGATGCGGTTCGATGTCACTATGATAGGTTTCTGTCATGCGCACTGCTCCCATTTGGAAACTTACACCGTCCGTCAACTTTTGACCCATTCCCACAATGAGCTCAGTACTTCCGCCACCAATATCGACGATAATCAACTTTTCCAAGTTACCGTCTTCAATTGCAAAGCCTTTAACCGCACCTATGTAGCCGAGTTTTGCCTCTAGATCACCACTGATGACTTGTATGTCAATCCCGAGTTTTTCCATAGCGGGCACGCAGAGATCCTCGGGATTTAGAGCATCCCTCACCGCGCTGGTGGCAATGACACCTGCTAGGGTATAGCCCTTTTTAGTCCATTCGGCTTTAAACTGTTCTAAAGCATCGAGGGTTTTTTCGACTGCCTCGGCACCCAATCTTTTTTCGCTGTCTTGACCTTTTCCTAGTCGCGTCGTCATCAGTTTCTTTTGACGACCCACGAGTAAACCGCCTTGCCACTCCGCTAACAACATACGTACGGAATTCGTCCCAATATCCACTGCAGCAATTTTCATAATGCCCCCTCTGTCGCTTTTTTATTGTCCTTAAACAAAAGCCTCTTACCATTATTTGGTGAGAGGCGGCGATTTTTAATTGGATTGCGGGTTCAAAATATAATAGATCATTTCATCGGATTTTATCATCTTGAGTTTTTCACGGGCCAAGTCCTCAATGTGCTCAAGACTCGATGAAGTCTCTACACCCTTTTGAAGTCCGTCTATTTCTATGGATATGGCACTGATTTGCTTCCTCAAGGAAGCCTCTTCAAGACTAAGCTCTCTGGACTTAAGCTCTTGAGTGAGTAGTGTGACGCTGACATAGAGAAAAAAGCCCATACAGAGGACCAGCGCTAATTTATTCTGCTTAAAAAACGGTCTTCGCTTTTTTTTCATCATTACACTCACCTTAGTCAATTTGCCATTGGCCTCGTTGATCATGTTTATACTCAGTTTATCGGCACATCTTACAAATTTTTATAGTGTTTCGCCTTCTAAAATTTCAAACAATTCTTTAGCGCCTTCTTTCATCACGTGCTCTCTTACATCGAGTATCCTTGCGCGCACATGTTTAGACCCAAATCGAATTTCAATGATGTCACCTTCTTTGACTTCCGTAGATGCTTTTGCCATGTGGTCGTTGATGAAAATTCTCCCCGTGTCGCATGCTTCCTTGGCAATGGTTCGACGCTTGATGATTCTCGAAACTTTCAAATATTTGTCTATACGCATTTTATCCTCCACTGTCCTCATGAAACGACACCCCTTTTGAATAAGGCATGATCCCTTGCCTGTAGACAGTACATCCTCTATTTGCTTCCATTATAATACACTTCTACAGCGAACTAAAGTTTTTTATTTGATCTGACCAAAATCAATACTACAGGCCTAACCCAAATAAAAAAAGCAGCTAGGCTGCTTTTTTATAATTCATTATGCGTTTACAAGTTCCTTAAGTGCTTTACCAGCTTTGAAAACTGGAGCTTTTGAAGCAGGAATGCTGATGACTTGTTTTGGGTCTCTTGGGTTGCGACCTTTGCGAGCTTTTCTCTCTCTTACGTCGAAAGTACCGAATCCTACCAATTGAACCTTATCATCACTTGCCAATGACTCCTCAACTGATTTCATGAAAGCGTTGAGTGCTAATTCTGCATCCTTTTTTGTTAACCCTGATTTCTCAGCCATGCTAGTTACCAATTCAGCTTTATTCACGATAATACCTCCTAAAGACGTTTGTATGCGCGCAACTTAATTGCTAACTCTATATTATATTGAAAAACACTAGGTTTCAAGGGTTTTTTTCATATTTATCAATTTTTATTTATATTTTTTTGATTCATTCCAATATTCATCCATTTCGGCTAAGTTTGAGTCCTCAAGCCGTCTTCCGCTTTCGACGATTTTTTCTTCAACAAATGTAAATCGTTTGATGAATTTTGCATTGGTTTTCTTCAGTGAGAACTCTGGATCCACCTTTAGAAATCGCGCACAATTGACGACTGCAAATAACAAATCACCAACTTCTTCGGCAATGTGCTCTTGATCCTCGCCCTTGATGGCCTCTTTGATCTCCAAGAGTTCTTCTCTCACTTTGTCGAAGGCGCCTTCAACGCTTGGCCAATCAAAACCAACCTTAGCTGCCTTTCTTTGAATCTTGTCTGCAATCATCAGCTGGGGCAATTGCTTGGGGATACGAGACATACTTTCATGCGTAAAATGCTCTTTTTTTTCATGTTTCTTGATAGCCTCCCAATTGACGAGGACCTGTTCAGCACTTTTTACGTCCCAGTCTGAAAAAACATGAGGATGCCTACGAATCAATTTTTCACAAATGCCTGTGGTTACATCCACCCATGAAAAATCACCGTTTTCTTTTGCAATTTGAACATGAAAAATAATCTGCAACAGCAGGTCGCCAAGTTCTTCCTCAAAATTAGCAAAATCTTCTCTCTCTATGGCGTCAATGACCTCATAGGCCTCTTCTATAAGACCAACCTTCAGCGTCTCGTGGGTTTGCACCCTATCCCATGGACACCCCTCATCCCCTCTGAGTTGATGGACGATTTCAATCAAGTCATCGATCAAAAATCGTTCTTTCTGCTTTGGTCTTTCTACATACAAACTCGAAAGATGGTTAAAACGGTCCTCGTGATCCAGCTCAAACAAAGGCAAACGAATGATGTTCTCCTGGCCTTTGACGCCGGCAGCGGTTACAAGGGTAACCAAATAATCGTCCGGAAAATAATCCGCCAGCTTAAACTTAATTTCAGAAGCAGAAAAACGGTCATAGCACTGAATAAAAATCAGGTCTGCATCATGGGTAATTTGGACATGTTCCATATTGAGGGCGTCCACTATTTTCAGCCCTTTAACAGGGTCCTTTTTTAGCGCTGTGAGCATAGCATCTATGAAACTAACACCATAAATGATTTCTAGAGTCACTAACCCCTTTTCCTGAAAAGCAAGCAAATGCTCAACAGTCTTTTCTGCGACGAATGGATTGCCAGGCACTGCATACGTCACCACGCCGCGTTTTGACCGCTCCACCAAATCTTCCGCAATCTTCATATAGAGACTATCAAAATCCTCAATAGTGTCATACCAATCATCATAGCTTGTGAAGCTTATGTTGAATGCCGGAAAATCTTCCACCAAAGGGTGTTTTTTTGTTCTCAAAATAAGCGTTTCAGAACCTTTCAACACTTCTAGTGCCTCTATAGTCAAAAACCGTTTGTCTCCAGGTCCTAGCCCCACCACTGTAATTTGCATGCTTACCCCCTTTGAAACTTTCGTATAAGTCGTTTGCCCGGCATTAAATCAATATCTGCCTCCGTAAAAGTCTTGAGACTAAAGAGCAAGAATAAGTAACTGATGCCCCCCCCTAAAATTGCAAGGACTGTCGCCAGTTTTGAAGGCATGACCATGGCCCCGACGGTCTGAATCCCATATACCAAAACGCCCATGACAAGAGATGCCACAATAGGTTTCAAAATGAGGCTCAAAACTGACGTCTTTTGCTTTGTCACACTTTTGAGTGTCAGCATATTGAGCCCTGCAGCTATAGCGTAGGCAGCAACAGTTGAAATGGCAGCCCCTTTAATATTGAGGGACGGAATAGCCACAAGGGTATAGCAAAGAAACACTTTTACAGCTGCACCTAAAAGCAAGTTAATTGCAGGTCTCATTTGGTGCTGTAACCCTTGGAGAATTCCTGTTGAACTTTGAAATATGCTGAGGAAAATCAACCCTATGGATATGATCCGAAGCACGTCAGGCGCAAACTGGATCACATCTTCCTGACCTGGGTAGAGAAGGCGAATGACCGGTTCAGCTAAGACGAAAAGTCCAACAGCACTCGGTGCACCGATTATCACTGAAACCTTAATGCCCGCATTGATGGTCTCTTGAAGTTTTTCCTTTGTGCCAGAAGCTGCAAATGCTGAAACAGCAGGCAATATGCTGAGCTGTATCGACGTTAAAATCACCTGCGGCAAGTTATTGATGGATGCTGCAAAAAAAGTGAGATAGGAATACATGTTTTTTGCCTGGTCGCCGTAACCAATCTCGAGGAGGCGATTCATAACGATTGCTGCGTCTGCTAAGCTGAGAAGTGGTACCACAGACGCACCAATGGTAATTGGAATTGCGAGCCTTAAAATGTCCTTAACAATCTCTTTTTTGATCAATGGATTTTTTAAAGGTGTCAATTTCTGACCCTTATTGTGCCTCTTAAATCGAAACCAAAGATAAGTCGTGCCCACAATAGCGCCAATGGTAGCCCCAAAAGTAGCACCAGCGGCCGCAATGGGTTTGCCAATGCCGAGTAAAAAATACGCTAAGGCAAGTCCCACAATACAGCGGCCGAGTTGTTCCACCGTTTGAGAAATGGCGTAAGGAATCATATTTTGGAGACCTTGAAAATAACCTCTGTAGGCAGACATCATCGAGGCGAAGAAAAGCGCCAGTGAAAGGGCTTGAAACGAATAAACTGAATCAGGATTCCCCACGAAATTAGCCAAGAAACGCGATCCAAAAAGCATGATCAACATACCACCCAAACCGATCAAAAACATCAATCGAAATGCGACCTGAAAAACTTGGTTAGCCCCTTCTTCGTCATTCACTGCAACTTTTGCTGACACAAGCTTTGCTATAGCTGCAGGAAATCCAGCTGTGGATAAGACCAGCAGAGAGACGTAGAAAGGATAAGCGCTTTGATAATAGCTCGTTCCATCAGAGTTCAGAATTAGCCCGAGTGGGATTCTAAAAAATGCGCCAATAATTTTAATGATGACACCTGCTATCATGAGAATAGCAGCACCCTGAAGAAAACTAACATTTTTTTTTTGCATATAGCCTCCAATTTTAAAATAAAGCAAGAAACCCTCCTCGTAACAAGGAGGGGCTTACGGGTTGTATCTTTATTGAATAGCTTCTGGAAAGGTTTCGATGACTGCTTTTGATTTGAAGGCTTCAATTTGTTGTGTAAAGGCTGCATCTACCATGGCACTGATGATTCCATCTCCGAGCGCCTTGATTTCTTCCGGTAAAGCACCTTCAGTTTCTAGATCTTGAAGAGTTTTGACACCTTCACTTTTGATGATATGAAAGCCAAACTCCGTTTCGACAACACCGCTGATTTCCCCTGTTTTTAATGCAAATGCCGCATCTTCAAAAGGTTTGACCATAGCACCGTGTCCAAAAAAACCTAAATCTCCTCCACTTTCTTTTGCACCTGGCTCTATGGAAAACTCTTTGGCAATCGCCGTAAAATCAGCACCCCCTTGTAGCTTGACCAGTAGTTCCTCCGCTAATTTTTGATCTTTCACGAGAACATGTCGCGCGCCAACTTTGACAATGCTTGATTTGAAAGTTGTCGAATCCACTTTAATGCCTGAATTGACTTTTTCGGCTATTTGATTTTTTAGCTCATTGACATACAATTGATGTTCAAGTTGCTGTTTAATAAAGGCTTCATCAATGGCGTTGGCTTTATAAAAATCGAGCTGTTCTTTATTGTCCTTGAGCCCTTGCTCCATATACTTGTCATAATTTTCTTGAATCTGCTCTGGACTTATGGTGACGCCCGTGGCCATTAAGGCTTTTTTGACAGCTAACTCCATAACCATATTGGTCAGAATCTGTCCTTTGACCAAATCTTTGACCGTTTTATCGCCGACAGCTTGGGACATTATGTCCTCACCATAAAGTTCTTTGTAGCTCTTTTCAACAATCATAAAGTTTTTTGTGTAATCCGTCACCGAGATGACTTGGTCATCGACTTTGGCAACGAGCTCTACTTTTTCACCAGTGGGCGTTACCGCTGTCTTTGGTCCACAGCCAACCAAGAGTATCCCTGTTAATAGTAGCAATACAACCGTCCATTTACGCATTTTTTTCTCCTCTAATTGTGTTTTTCTAAGTTTTGTGGACCATTTAATTCCTCGAGTAATTTCAGAAGGGTTTTTACCCGCTCTTCTTTGAGAGAAATCTTGACGAACTTGACTTCAAAATACGGTTTTGCACCTGCAAACAGCACTATGCTTCTCTTGTATTTGTTCATAAATTCAGCGAATTGTGCATCTTGAAATTTGAATCCGACCGCTGTGAAACATTTAAATCCCTGTTCACTTTCTGTAACACGCTCAATCCGTAACTTTTTACAGAGGCTCCGTATATACGAAATAAGGATTAAATTGGCTACGGATTTTGGCGAATCTCCAAATCGATCCACCAAATCCTCTTCTAACTTGGTGCGGTCAAAAAGATTTGAAATGGCTGAAATGCGCTTGTAGACATCGATTTTTTGTTGACCATTTTGAATATAGGATTCAGGTATAAAGGCATTAATTTGAATTTCTATAGCTGCATCCAGCTCTTCTTCGACCCACTGTCCCTTAAAGGTCTTCACGGTGTTCTCAAGCATTTTGCAGTATAAATCATAACCAATCTGAGCAATATGACCATGTTGATCCCCACTCAGCAAACTTCCTGCACCTCTAATTTCTAAATCCTTCATTGCAATTTTAAACCCTGATCCGAGTTCTGTAAATTCTTTTATTGCTTTTAACCTTTTTTCTGCAACTTCACTGAGAATTTTATCCTTTTGATAAGTCAAATAACAATAAGCTATCCTGTTGCTTCGCCCGACTCTACCCCTCAACTGATAGAGCTGAGATAACCCTAATCGATCAGCGTGATTGATGATGATGGTGTTGACGTTGGAAATGTCCATGCCTGTTTCGATAATAGTTGTACAGACCAGTACATCAAATTCATGCTGTAAAAAACTGAGCATCAATTTTTCAAGTTTGACCTCGTTCATTTGCCCATGGGCAAACTCGACGCGTACATCTGGAAGCATATTTTTAATCTGGAAAGCCACGGAGTCTATATCATCGACGCGGTTGTGAACGTAGAAGACTTGACCGCCTCGATCGACTTCTCTTTGAATAGCCTCTCGAATAAGAGGCAAATCTTGTTCAATGACATAGGTTTGAATGGGGAACCTGTCCTCAGGTGGCTCTTCGATGATACTCATGTCCCTGATGCCTATAAGGCTCATATGAAGGGTTCTTGGTATAGGTGTGGCCGTCAGCGTCAGCACATCGATGTTGGTTTTGAGTTCCTTGATGCGTTCTTTGTGTTTGACGCCAAAACGCTGCTCTTCATCGATGACGAGTAATCCCAAATCTTTATACTTGACGTCGGCGGACAGCAGTCTGTGGGTTCCCACGACCACATCCACTAGACCTTGCTGCACGTCTATAAGTACCTGCTCTTGTTCTTTTTTAGTCCTAAACCGACTAAGCATTTCAATGCGCATGGGGAAATTCGCAAATCTGCTGATAAAATTGTTGTATTGTTGCTGGGCTAAAATTGTGGTCGGGACTAAATAAGCCACCTGTTTTGAATCCATAACCGCTTTAAAAATGCCCCTCACGGCCACTTCAGTCTTACCAAAACCCACATCCCCACAAAGGAGTCTGTCCATGGGCTTATCGCTCTGCATATCCTCTTTGATCTCCTCGATGGATTTGAGCTGATCCCTTGTCTCCTCGTAGGGGAAGCTTTCTTCGAATTGCCTCTGCCATGCATTGTCCTCAGAGAAAGCATATCCCGTCAAGCTTGCGCGTTTGGCATAAAGACTCAAAAGCACCTCCGTCATATCCTCAATGGATTTTTTGACGCGGGTCGTGGTCTTCTTCCACTCACCGGTACCCAGCTTACTGAGTTTAGAATGGCCGACCTCTTGTCCGATGTACTTTTGAACCATTTCCATTTGTTCGATGGGAATATACAGCAAATCGTCCCCTTGATAGTGGATTTTCATATAGTCTTTGACGGCGCCATCTACCTTGAGTTGAATAATGCCTTCGTACTTGCCTATGCCATGTTTTTCATGGACGACAAAATCGCCGGCTTCAAGTTCTTGAAAAGACTTGATTAAACGGCCTTTGCCTGAAGAACCCTGATTTTTTGTGCGTTTAATGGCGGTGCCAAAAATCTCGTGTTCCGTCAAAAGGACCACTTTCATCGCGTCAGAGGTATACCCCCTATAGAAGGGCTTCTGGATGATTTGAATAGGCGTTTTGCCACTGCGCATTTCTTGAAGGGTGTCCGATGTGGTGAAGGGAAGCTCCTCCTCAGCCAAAAGCCGTTTGATGCCTTCAACGGAGGCCCCGTGACCCAGATATAGATAAATATGATAGTTTTTGCTATAGTAACGCCTTAAATCCGACGCCAAATCCTCAAGTTTACTGTGATAGAGTGGTGCATCCATCACGTGATATTCGATAGTTTGCGCAAGGGGGAACGCTAAAATTCGCGTCTTCAGTACATTGAAAATGATCAAACACTCTTCTATCAACCTTTTGATGACCGCTTCGGGTTCAAATACTCTTTCAATGGAAAATCGGAAGGTTTCTTTGGCATCCAAATGGGATTTGTAGGCCTCAAGAAAAACTTTATGTTGCCCCTCTAAAGCCTCAACACAGCGGTTTGAGTGGGTCATAAGGGTAAGTCCCTCAGACACATAATCAAGAAGGGTCACTTTTTCACCAGTATAAAGTGGCAAAAATCGATCCATATTGTCAAAATAACTGCCAGCACTTAAAAATTGCTCAAGGGTATCTTTCAGGCGTCCCTGCATTTTAGGATTTTTGAGTTCAAGTTCCAAGGACGAGATCAATGCTTCTCTTTCGGCGTCTAAAAAGAATACCTCTTGAGCGGGAATAAGGGTACAGTTTTGTATTTTTAAAAAGGAAACCTGTTCCTGTACGTCAAAATAGCGCAGTGAATCCACTTCATTGTCAAAAAACTCCACCCTCAGAGGATGCTCCATCTGGGGCGAAAAAACATCCACAAGACTGCCGCGAACGGTAAATTGACCTTTGGCTTCCACTACATCAGTCCGCTCATACCCTCTGCCCAGAAGACTTCGAAGCAAATCGTCTCGATCCACTACTTGTCCGACGCTCAAAGTCAAAAAACCCTTTTCAAAAGCCTCCGGTGCAATAAGTTTGCTTTGAAGCGCTTGAATAGATGAACAGACGACGGATTTTTCTTGAGTTAACAACGCATATAGCCCTTGTATGCGGTCAAATTCAGATTGCTTCGAGTGGGCGACCACATCATAAAAGAGGATTTCTTGACGGGGGAAATATATACAGCCGTCAGACCAGTCCTTTAAGGCCTCAAAATATTTTTTGGCCTCTGTGTCCGACTCTGTAATGAGTATAATGCGCGGGTGTTTTTCTTGAAGTGCGATGATCATTTGTAGAGTCAGTGCCTCATTGACACCAAAACAGGCAACAGGAAAAAGACCATCAACAATGGCCTTTTCAACTTGCTTGTATTCACTTGACTTTTGCACTGCTGTTATGGACATCCTTATACTCCATTATAACGGTTCATGGCCCGCTCAATACCTTCACTTATATAACTCTCCACCGCTTCAGCGCTCTTTATGACCGCCGCTTCTATCAGTGGGATTTCCTCTGACGAAAAACGCGAAAGTACAAAATCCGCAAGTGGAATCCTGTCTGATTTGCCAATGCCAATCCGAATGCGTGGAAATCCTTCCGAATGGACGTGACTGAGAATGCTTCTCATGCCGTTGTGCGTTCCACTACTTCCCTGCATTCTGATGCGCACCTGACCACAGCTTAAATCCACATCGTCATAAATGACCATTATATGTGATAAGGGAATCTTATAAAACTCCATGATACTTCTTACCGCTTCGCCGCTGAGGTTCATATAGGTTTGAGGCTTGATGAGCAGTACTTTTTCAGTCCCTATTGTGCACTCCCCAATCAATGCTTTGTGTTTCATTTTTTGAATTTTGATGCCCTTTTGTCTTGCTATATACTCTACAACTTCAAATCCAACATTGTGGCGAGTACTCTCGTAACGGGCACCTGGATTGCCTAATCCTATAATTGCAAACACTTTGGCCCTCCTTTGTGAATGTCTCCTCTATCATAACGCAAGACCCGATAGATTGCCAATAAATATTCGGTTACAAAAAAAACATCTGAATGATGAGCGATCATGTCCTATTGTAACGCAAGGAATTCTGTCTTCTGAATAGCAAATTGATTAGGGTGTCAAAAGCCCTTAGTTGATCCTATTCATACTGCATATAGTTCCGGATTGTTCAACTGGAACTATATGCAGTATGAACAATCGAGAAACTTACTTTTGACACTCAAATCAAGATTTCAGTATCGACTTTCGGTTTTAAGCAATCAGCATCATACATTAAATGCAA
>JBBRGL010000024.1:0-15455 GCA_038240675.1 Peptostreptococcales bacterium | reverse complement strand
ACTTATGGAGAGTGAAACCTACGGCGATAAAAGATAAATGCATAGAAGAAAAATAACAGGAGTGGAAGCCTCCTCCTGCAACGCGATATCTTAAAAGCGAAGGGAAGAATTTACTTGAAAGAAACGCCTAACAGCTCGATGATGCCTCCCAGAATCACGCGCTTCAATTTGCATCGTGCAAATTGTACGGTGCATCTTTCAACAAATCGTTGAAATTTCGCTTATAGCTATAATGGGTACTTATGGGGAGTGAAACCTATGGCGCTAAAAGATAAATTCCTAGGGAATAATTAACGGGAGTACCCTTCTATGCTGCGGTCGCTGCTTACAAATTTATTCTTAAAAAAAGTCTTGACGCATCTTCAAAGGTAATGTATTATCTATTTAGATAACGTGATACCTATAATTTGATTGGAGGTAATTTTTTGAACAAAATTGAATCTTTGAAAGACCAAAAATTTGTTTTTGGATCAATCCAAATTGTAGCAAATAAGATGGACACTTTGCTAGAAAGAGAACTTAAAGAATACGGCATAACGTCTAAGCAATGGTTCTTGACGGTTGTTATAGAAAATTCTTTTGATAGGCCTCCTACTCTAAAAGAAGCCGCTAAGGCAATGGGAACTTCTCACCAAAATGTAAAGCAAGTTGCTTTGAAGCTTGAGCAAAAGGGGTTGGTTAGTCTAGAAAAGGATAAAAAAGATGCTAGAGTTACAAGGATTAGACTCACTGAGCAAAGTTACAAGTTTTCTGAATCAATTCAAGCAAAAGCTGGAGTTTTCACTGGGAATTTGTTTATGGGGATTGGCGAGGATGAAATGTCTAAGGCAAGAACGGTGCTTTATAGAATGATGTCTAACCTAGCGCTGATGGAAATTGGGAATCAAGAGGATCATCAAGCGAATGAAAACAATTATGATCAATAAGCTATGAAAGTGAGGATGTAAATTATGGCTAAATTTAAATGGGTGATTAGTATTCTTGTTGTCTGTATTGCTGTACTTGCTCTGGGAGCTTGTATTGCGGGGTTGTTTATAAGTGGTGGTAGTGGACAACGTGAATTTAAATCGATTAGTGGCGAAATGGTGAAAATATATGGAATCGGTTTGTATAGGAATGATTCGGTAGCAACGGTAGCTCAAGGCAAAGCATCTGATTTTATAACTGCTATAATAGGCATTCCGCTTCTGCTGATTTCACTTTATTTTACAAATAAAGGTTCGCTAAGAGGAAAACTCATGTTGACAGGAACACTCGGATATTTTTTGTATACCTATATTTCTTATACATTTCTGTGGATGTACAACCCTTTCTTTATCGTTTATGTTGCCATTATGACGTTAAGTCTATACGCTTTTATCCTGTGTTTTATGTCTTTTGATATTGAAAAAATGCCTTCAATGTTCAATAAGAATTTGCCGGTAAGATTTTTAGGAGGATTTCAGTTATTCGTTGGCTTTGCAATAGGGATGCTGTGGCTAGGAAAAATTGCGCCATCCATTTTTTCGGGAGCAACGCCGTTGGGGCTTGAACATTATACAACCCTTGTCATTCAGGGGATGGATCTCGGCATAGTAGTGCCAACTGCTTTTCTTTCGGGCATACTCATCATTAAACGAAAGCCTTTTGGATATTTACTATCGTCTGTAATTATAACAAAAGGGGTTACAATGCTCACCTGTATTTCGGCTATGATGATTAATATGGGGCTAAATGGTGTTCGTATGAGTTTCGTAGAGATTCTTGTCTTTCCTATGTTTAATCTATTGGCGATATTATGCTTATTTTTACTCATGAAAAACACAAATGAAAAACAAGATTGTTTGATAAAAACTGCACTGTTTGAGGGATTGGAATGAAGCAGAATAAAATGCTCGGGTTATATACGATATCAATAATCATTGCGCTGTGTGCAATGTTTACATCGATAGGTGGGATATTCTTTGAAGGACTGTATAGAGACAATAAGCTAATTGTTTCAGTTATGAGGTCAAATGATATTGTAACCTTATTTATAGCTGTTCCAACACTATTTGCTTCATCATTTTGGGATATGAAAAACAAATATAGGGCAAGGCTCATTTGGATTGGAACCCTTTTTTACATGATGTATAACTTTATGTTCTATTTGTATGGCGTTGCGTTTAATGGCTTTTTCCTATTGTATGTATTCCTTTTTACGGCGTCCGCATATGCCCTTATATTTGCATTTATTAAAACAGATATAAAGCGAATAGCCGGCAAATTTTCAGAAAAAACGCCTGTCAAAGTGATTAGTGGATTTATGCTGTTCTTTAGCCTATTGCTTGGAGGCTTGTGGATTGGCATGTCCGTGTCTTATTTGTTTACGGGGGAAATTCCACAGACGGTTATTGATAGTGGTCACCCGACTGCGGTTGTTTTTGCAACAGACTTATCGGTTTTAATTCCAGCCATAGCCTTAGGGGCAGTCCTTTTATGGAAAAAGAGAGAGTGGGGATATATTCTGTCTACAGTGATGATGGTGAAAGCAACAACCTATGGCACTGGACTTATCATAATGGGAATGATTACCTATAGGGATATTGGCGTAAAAGATAGTCTGTTTCCGCTCTGGGCATTTCTCACATTGGGTTGTCTTTTATCGCTGATTAGTCTAATGAAAAATTTAAGGAATGAATAGTGATTAGCGTTTTTAGCAGTTAAGGTTCATTAGTGAAAATATTATATGGTTAGAGTGTCAAAAGTAAGTTTCACGATTTTTCATACCACATATAGAACTAGTTGAATCATCTAGCTCTATATGTGGTATGAATATGATCAACTAAGGACTTTTGACACCCTAATCAACTATATAACAATTCGAGATTTTGAGCGAAAAGACGCAGAAAATCTTTATCAGATTGTCAGAGATAAAAACATTTTTCGATTTATGCCAGATTGGGCAGAAAAAAAGATTCACCAAAAGCCTTTTGGGGGTATATCGATTGGCACCAAACTCAAAAAAATTCAACGGATGTTTATGAGAATAAAAGATATGCAATTGCATTGTCTGATTCAGATGAAATGATTGGAATGGTAGGTATGGGACTTGAAGATACATTGAATGAAGTTGAGGTAGCCTATTTCATGTCGGAAAAAAATCAGAGAAATGGGTATGCAAAAGACGCCGTAAATGCTTTAGTAAATTGGTGTTTCAATGTATCAGATATAAAGTATCTTATATTGACGATTGATTGTGCAAACATTGCTTCTTGCCACCTTGCAGAGAAATGCGATTTTGAATTATTTGAAAAAAGAACACCAATTAGACACAAACAACCCAATATGGAAAGTGATAGCTATTTCTATTACAGAAGATACAAAAATTTAGAGTAACTTATAACAAAATAGAGAGGGGCCAGTTATTGCATTTTTAAAGTGCAATAACTGGCCCCTCTCTTACTCAAGGAGAGATAGCCCATTAAAGACATATGATTCTTTTTTTTAACGCCTCTTTCATTGACGCGAAATAAGAAAGCAGATAAGCTAAGGGTAGTGATTAAACGTGCTTTGGCATCACGGCATATTTCGTGAGCTTGCAGAGTGTTTTGAGAATAGAGGAGATGACAGTCGATGGAAGACAATGTATATAAAATTGAGCTTGAGGGCAGAGAAATTATACTGATTGCTACTGCCCATGTATCGAAGGAAAGCGTGGAGTTGGTCAAGCGGGTCATTGAAGCTGAAAGACCTGACAGTGTGTGTGTGGAACTGGATGAAGGGCGCTTTCATGCTATTCAGAATCCAAAGGTGTGGGAAGCCACGGACATTATTCAAGTGATTAAAAGTAAAAAAGTGTTTTTTATGTTGGCCAATTTGGCACTCAGTTCTTATCAAAAGCGTATCGCTGCAAAACTGAACATCACCCCTGGGCAGGAGATGCTTCAGGGCATCACATCAGCCAATGAAGTTGGTGCCACCCTAGTTCTTGCCGACCGCAACATTCAGACCACGCTGCTCAGGATTTGGCGAAAGCTTTATTTTGGGGAGAAAATCAAGTTGTTTTTGAGTTTGTTTATGGCGGAAGAAGGGGATGACATCACGGAAGAAGATCTTCAGTCCCTCCTAGAAGAGGATATGCTAGCGGCTGCCATCAAGGATATTCGCACGCAGTTTCCGAAGATCGGTGAGATTCTGATCAGTGAACGGGATCAATACTTGGCACTGAAAATCAAAGAAGCTCCAGGAAATAAAGTAGTGGCGATATTAGGTGGCGCCCATGTGCCAGGGATTAAGGAAGAGCTTTTTAAGTCCCAAGACCAAGAGGCGCTGAATTTCATTCCGCCACCGAGCAAAGCTTTCAAAGTTTTAGAGTGGGCAATTCCTGTTCTCGTGGTGGGCATCATTCTGTATGGATTCATGATCAGTGCACAGACTGGCTTTGCTCAGATTGGCGCTTGGATACTCTGGACAGGAAGCCTCGCAGCACTCTTTACGGCTGTGTCCCTTGGACATCCACTCAGTGTTTTGACGTCTTTTGTGGTTGCGCCTATGACGACTATTAACCCAGTCCTTGCCTGTGGTTGGTTCACAGGAATCGTAGAAGCAAGTTTAAGAAAGCCTACGGTCAAAGACGTCCATCAGATTCAAGAGGATATTACGAGTGTGAAAGGTTTCTTTACCAATCGATTTTTAAGGGTTTTACTGATTGTGACCATGGCCAATATCGGCAGCTCCTTAGGCACTTTTATAGCGGGTGCGGAAATTATCAAACGGTTATTTTAATGATTAGGGTGTCAAAAGTAAGTTTCTTCAGTACCGGTTAAGTCTTTAATCAAGTGAACAAGCAAATCAATCTCCGTTTGAATATCCACCGCGAAGCATTGGCTGTCTCAAATTCTGTTTATTACCCATGCCGATTAAAGTGAAAGTTAAAAAAGCAATCCGCAATAGTTGAAATTGCGGATTGCTTTTATTTTAGTTCACACGACTATTTTACTTTGCGCTCAATACCTTTGTTTTCAAGCATTTTTAAAACTTCCTGTGGGTTTTTAATTTTGCTTAAGAAAATCATAGACGCTATTGCATACGGCTTATAGCTCGCTTGCTTATAAAGGGGTTTTCGGTAACGGTCAAAGACAGAAGCATCAACTTCACCAACTTTGCAACTAACGCCTGTGATATCAGCTGGCAAGCAGTGCAAGTAAAGTGCTTTTCCATCTTTTGTTGTTTTCATAAGCTCTTCAGTACACTGCCAATCCATATGTTCAGCGTTATGAGCAAGAAGAACTTTTTCAAGTGCTTTTATGCCAGCATCGTCGCCTTGTCCATATAAATCCGTGCGCTTTTCCATAGCTGAATACGGAGCCCAACTCTTAGGATACACGATATCCGCATCTTTGAATGCTTCTGCCATTGAGTTTGTTTTTGTAAATGAACCACCAGATGCAGCGGCATTTTTTATGGCGATTTCTTCTATTTCACTCATAACTTCATACCCTTCAGGATGAGCGAGAACAACATCCATTCCAAAACGCGTCAATAATCCAATGATCCCTTGAGGAACTGAAAGGGGTTTGCCATAGGAAGGTGAATAAGCCCATGACATAACGATTTTTTTGCCTTTTAAGTTTTCAATGCCACCAAATTCGCTGATGAGGTGAAGCGCATCCGCTGTGGATTGAGTAGGATGATCTATATCGCATTGAAGATTAACAAGTGTAGGACGTTGTTCTAGAGTGCCTTCTTCGTTACCAATTCTTACAGCCTCGGATACTTCTTTCATATAAGTATTGCCTTTTCCGATGTACATGTCATCGCGAATACCTATAATATCAGCCATGAAAGAAACCATGTTGGCAGTTTCTCTGACGGTTTCACCATGTGCAATTTGTGATTTTCCTTCATCGAGGTCTTGAACTTCAAGACCGAGTAGGTTACATGCGGAGGCAAAACTAAATCTTGTACGGGTTGAATTGTCACGGAATATTGAGATTCCAAGACCACTGTCAAAAACCTTTGCAGAGATGTTGTTTTCTCTTAACTTTTTAAGTGCTTCTGCCACTGTGAACAAGGCTTCCAATTCATCAGCTGATTTTTCCCAAGTCAATAAAAAATCATTACTATACATATCTTTAAAATCCAGTGCGTTAAGTTTCTCGATATACTTATCCATTAAAGCCATTTTAAAATCCCCCTTACATATTTAGAATTATTTGTTTTTGCAATATAGTGTTGGAAGAGCAGCGTACACAGCAGCACATTTAACTAAGTCTTCTTTCCAACTTAATTCGTTTGGCGCATGAGCTTGAGCTTCTGCACCAGGTCCGAAGCCTATACACGGTATTTTGTGGCGACCCATTATCGCAACGCCGTTTGTTGAGAATGTCCATTTATCAGTAAGTGGACGCGCTTTTCTCATTGCATCTGTGCCAGTAGAACCGCTTCTTGTTGTTCCGAACATTCCTTTGTAGGCTTCTTCCATCGCTTGAACGACAGCGTGGTCTTCAGAAATAACCCATGTAGGGAAGTAACAATCTTGAGGGTATGAAAGTCCAGTCCAACTTGGTTTGTCATATTTGTACATGCTCACTTCTGCATTGTATTTTTTAGCAGCTGGAAGTTGACGGATTTCCTCTAAGCAACTTTCCCAAGTTTCGCCTGATGTCATACGTCGGTCTAATGAAACTGAGCAAGAGTCAGCAACAGCGCAGCGGCTTGGTGAAGTAAAGAATATTTCTGATGTCGTTATTGTACCACGTCCTAAGAATTGAGCTTCTATGAAATTAGGGTTGTACTTTTCATCTAACATTTTTACTAAGCCTTTGATTTCTGTAGAATCAGCAGCATCATTTGTGTTGAGGTTTTTCACATCCATGAGTATTTCTGCCATTTTGTAGATTGCGTTGTCTCCTCTTTCTGGAGCTGAACCGTGACATGAAATCCCTTTTACATCAACACGGATTTCCATACGCCCTCTATGGCCTCTGTAAATACCGCTGTCAGTAGGCTCTGTGCTTACTACGAATTCTGGGATGATTTTGTCCTGCTCTATGATGTGGAGCCAGCAGTTTCCATCGCAGTCCTCTTCTTGTACTGATCCAACAACGAGAACGGTGTATTCTTCGCTTAACATGCCAAGATCTTTCATTATCTTAGCGCCGTATACAGCAGAAACTATGCCGCCAAGTTGATCAGAAGTACCACGTCCTCCAATTTCCTCGTCGTTTTCATAACCTATATAGGGATCGAAAGTCCAGTTGCTGAGCTCACCAAGGCCAACAGTGTCAATATGAGCGTCATAAGCTATAAGGGTTTTACCTGTCCCTACATAACCCAAAATGTTTCCCTGTGGATCAATTTCTACTTTGTCAAAATCAAGTGATATCATTTCTTGCTCTATTCTTTTGATAACACCTTCCTCTCCACAACTCTCACCTGGGATGGCTACTAAATCACGTAAGAATTTTGTCATTTGAGTTTCATAACTTACCGCTTTTTGTTTGATACCATTAAAGTCCATGTTGAATTCCTCCTATATTTAATCGTATTGAATTCCCAGCTAAATTCAATAGTATTTAATGCCACGGCTGGTTTTAGTAATGAATATATATACAACGAAAAAGCAGTTGATAAATATTCAAAACAACACAATTTAAGTATAGCAACATATTATTTTAAAGTCAAAAGGAAGATGAACAACTATATATTATTACAAAAAGTTGATAATGTTTTTATAACTTTATCACATACCCGTGATGGGCAACGCACCTATACTTTTCAGTTTTTCTGCGATATACTTAAGTGTAACGTTTTCCTGACCTGGATATAAGGGTGAATTACCAAAATTAAAATGAAGAAATGAAGCATGATTTTTAATAAAATTTAGAAGGAGGCGTATGATGATACTAATAGGCAATGGGAGATTGGTGACTAGAGATGGCGATAATACATTTATCGAAGATGGATGTGTATGCATCGATGGGAATGTTATTGTTGACTTAGGAACCACGGTGCAAATGAAGGAGAAGTACACTGCTGCTGAGTTTGTAGATGCTAAAAAAGGTTTAATTATGCCCGGTATGATCAACACGCATCATCACATATATAGCGCATTTGCGCGCGGAATCTCTATTAACGGACATAATCCCAAGAACTTTCAAGATATACTATCTGGAATGTGGTGGAAAATAGACAGACTATTAACCCTTGATGATACAAGGTACAGTGCATATTCAACGTATTTAGACTGTATAAGAAATGGCGTAACCACGGTTTTTGATCATCATGCAAGCTTTGGCAATATTGAAGGAAGTTTGTTTCAAATATCCGAAGTAGCTAAGGAACTTGGGATGCGTACATCTCTATGTTATGAAGTTTCCGATCGGGACGGCGAGGAGAAAATGAGACAAGCTGTTAAAGAAAATGTTGATTTTATGAAAGCCGCTAAAAATGACCAATCTGACATGCAAAAGGGTATGATGGGACTTCATGCTTCTTTCACATTAAGCGATAAAACACTTCATTATTGCGCTGAAAATATGCCTTACGACGCAGGCTATCATGTGCATACGGCAGAAGCTATAGATGACGTATATGATTCCCTTAAAAAATATAACAAAAGAATTGTAAATCGCTTGTTTGACCAAAATATTTTGGGCAGCAAAACCATCGCTGTTCATTGTATACACATCAACGGTGGAGAGATGGATATCATTAAAGCCACTGATACGATGGTGGTGCATAACCCAGAATCCAATATGGGTAACGCAGTAGGATGTACACCGGTGCTTGAGTTTATCAATAAAGGATTAGTATTAGGACTTGGAACCGATGGATACACCAGTGACATGTTTGAATCCATGAAGGTTGCAAATATTTTGCATAAACATCATAATTGTAACGCAAACGTTGCTTGGGGCGAAGTGCCTTTAATGCTCTTTGACAACAACGCAAAGATTGCTAATCGATTTTTCGAGAAACCTGTCGGCGCTATACAAAAGGGCGCTTATGCTGACATTATCGTCGTGGACTATGACCCGTTGACGCCTTTAAACGAGCATAATATAAATTCTCATATTTTATTTGGTGTTAGTGGAAGATGCGTAACGACTACCATGATCAATGGTAAAGTCGTTATGAAAGACCGCGAAATAATAGGTGTTGATACTGAGAGAATCATGGCAAAATCGAGAGAACTATCAGCTGAATTGTGGAATAAAATCAACAAATAGTTGCCTATCTATATTTAAATGAGGAGGAATTAATTATGGGAGACAGAATGACGCCTATTCCATTTAATGCATTAATGGAGTGGATATTGGTTGAAAACAAAAAATACGGTAAAATTTTTGGAGTCAACAAATTTTATAAAAAGCAAGATGACAAAATGCTTAAAATATTTGGAGAAAAGCTAGAAATGCCTTTTGGACCGGCGGCTGGACCGGGTACACAACTTGCGCAAAATATAATCGCAGCATATGTTGCTGGATGTAGATTCTTTGAATTAAAAACAGTTCAAACGCTGGATGGCGAGGATTTGCCCGTATCGAAACCATGTATCAAAGCAGATGATGAAGGGTATAACGTAGAATGGTCAACAGAACTTAGAGTTCCTGAGGCTTTTGAAGAATATGTTAAGGCTTGGTTTGCAATAAAACTGTTGTCAAAGGAGTTGGGTCTTGGAAGTCCCGATGGTTTTGTATTCAATATGAGCGTAGGGTATGATTTCGAAGGGATTTCTTCTCCGAAAATTGATGCATTTATTATGGGTCTCAAAGACGCAAGTGAGACCAGTGTTTGGAGTGAATGCAAAGCCTACACCTTAGAGAACATAGACAAGTTTCAAAATATAGAGAGTGATTATGTTGCAGGTATATCACCTAAAGTATGCACATCCATCACGTTATCAACGCTGCACGGATGTCCGCCACAAGAAATTCAACGTATTTCAGAGTATTTAATCAATGAAAAAGGACTCAATACGTATGTAAAGTGTAACCCTACATTGTTGGGATATGCATTTGCAAGAGAAACACTCGATTATATGGGCTATGAGTATATTTCCTTTGATGAGCATCACTTCAATAATGACTTGCAATTTGCTGATGCTATAGTGATGTTTAAACATCTTCAAACCTTAGCAAGTGATCATGGGTTGTCCTTTGGCGTTAAGCTCACAAACACCTTCCCAGTGCAGATAAAAAATGCTGAATTGCCTGGAGAAGAAATGTACATGTCAGGAAAAGCGCTCTATCCACTTTCCATAGCGCTGGCTAACTTGCTTTCGAAGGAATTCAATGGAAAACTTAAAGTGTCTTTTTCGGGCGGAGCAGATGCTTTTAATGTAAACCGTATATTCGAAACGGGCATCTGGCCTATAACAATCGCGACGACACTTTTAAAAATAGGTGGATATCAAAGATGTGTGCAAATTGCTGAGAATTTAAGTAGCGTCGATTATGATGATAAATATGTTATTGATCTTGAAAAATTAGCAGAATTAAAAGCGCAATCAGTCAACGACATTCATCATATTAAGGCTTTAAAACCACTGCCTAATCGCAAAATAAATGCAAAAGTTCCTTTAACGGATTGTTTTGCTGCGGCGTGTGAATCAGGATGTCCTATAAGTCAAGATATTCCAACGTATATAAACTTTGTAGACCAAGGAAAACATCTTGAAGCATTAAAGGTGATTATTGAGAAAAACCCACTGCCATTTATTACAGGAACAATCTGCAATCATGCCTGTATGAATAAATGTGCTAGAAATTACTGTGATGAGCCTGTTGATATAAGAGGGATTAAACTACAGGCGGCTGAAAATGCCTATGAAAACTTAATGAAAGAACTTAAGCAAACAGACAAAAGTAGTGTGCGTGTAGCCATAGTGGGTGGTGGAGCCACTGGTCTTGCAGCGGCATATTTCCTTGCAAGAGAAGGCATGAATGTGACCATTTTTGAAAAGAGAAACGCCCTAGGTGGAATCGTCAAACACGTTGTACCAGAATTTAGAATTTCAGGAGATGTTGTTGATAAGGATGTTGAACTTATTCGCAGTCTAGGCGTTGAAATTCAGTTAAATTCTGAGCAGAACTCTATAGCTCGGTTAAAAGAAGAAGGGTACAAATATATTTTACTGGCAATAGGCGCATGGGAGCCGGGCAAGTTAGATCTTGAAGGCGGAAATGTACTCAATGTCATTAATTTCTTGGAAAGATCAAGAAGTGAAGATCCTTCATTGGTGCTTGGCAAAAATGTCGTGGTAATTGGTGGTGGAAACACCGCAATGGACGCAGCTAGAGCAGCTAAAAGGGCAGAGGGTGTAGAGCACGTATACGTCGTGTATCGTAGAACTAAAAAATTCATGCCTGCAGATGAAGAGGAACTCCTACTGGCTCTCGAAGATGGCGTAGAATTTAAGGAATTATTGTCACCTGTTCACATTAACAACGGCGTTCTTATATGTGACGTTATGAAACTTGGAGAACCCGATGAAAGTGGGCGAAGAAAACCAATTTCAAGTGGTGAGCGGGTAGAACTACTTGCAGATACTGTTATATCAGCAGTAGGCGAAAAAATAGATGTCACGCTATTTAATGAAAACAACATTCAGATAGACAAGAATGGCCAAGCTGTTGTAGATGAATTGACACTCGAAACAAGTGTTGAAAAAGTATACGTGGCTGGAGATGGCTATCGTGGACCAGCTACGGTCGTCCAAGGCATAGCGGATGCAACTCGATTTGCAAGGGCTGTAGTGAATGAAGAGAAAAATTGCGCGCTTGCATTCAGTTTACCCGAAGGCAGCAATGATGTCGAAGCTATAGTCGCCAAAAGAGGAATATTGCAAATGGCTGATGGTGGTGAAAATGAATGTGAAAGATGTCTTCAGTGCTCGACTGTATGCGAAGCGTGTGTAGATGTGTGTCCTAACCGAGCAAACGTCACCATAAAAGTGAATGATCTTAAAATGAATCAAATAGTACACGTGGATAAGATGTGTAATGAGTGCGGAAACTGTGAGACGTTCTGCCCATATAGCAGCGCGCCTTATAAAGAGAAGTTTACACTTTTTGCGACAGAAGAGGGTTTTGAAGAGAGTGAAAACTTTGGATTTGTACTCATGAATAAAGAGGACAACAGTGTAAAAGTGAGATTAGAAGGTGTGGTTTTAGAGTGTAAGCTTGATGATCATGATTCATTGGTGCCTCAAGACATTAAAAATATCATTTGGGCAGTCATAAAAGACTACGGATACATGATTTAAGAATGCGTGAGTGGAGGTGATATGAGATGTCAATTATTATAAAAGGTGGGACTATTGTAACGCCTAAAAGGAGCTATCTTTCTGACGTTAAAATTGAAGATGAAGTCATTGTTGATATTGGTGAAAACCTAGAAGATGATCAAGCGCAGATGATAGATGCAACCGGGTGCTTATTGTTTCCTGGATTTATTGATTCTCACACTCACCTCGACTTAGACACAGGCTACACGAGAACAGCAGATAATTTCAAAACAGGTACTGCTGCAGCTATAGTCGGTGGTACCACAACAATTTTGGATTTTGCAACGCAAAACAAAGGAGAAACCCTAAGCGAAGCGCTCAACAACTGGCATAAATTAGCTGAAGATGTGTCAAGTTGCGATTATGGTTTTCATATGGCAATAACAGAGTGGAATGAAGGTATTAAAAATGAACTGAAGGTCATGAAAGACCAAGGGATAACCTCCTATAAGGCTTATATGGCTTATGACGGCTTGCGCCTTAATGATGGGGACATTTATGATATTTTAAAATCCTTAAAAAAATACAATTCCTTACTGGGTGTGCACTGCGAAAATGGAGACCTGGTAAATGCAATGGTTAAAGAGCAGCTGAAGGAAGGGCACACCACTCCAGCGGCTCATCCATTGTCAAGGCCCAATAGGGTTGAAGCAGAAGCGGTATCAAGATATATAGATATTGCAAATTTGGCGAAGGCACCTATTTACATTGTACATTTAAGCACTAAGGAAGCTCTAGAAGTAGCATTAAAAGCAAGAAAAAAAGGGCAAGAAGTCTATATAGAAACATGTCCTCAATATCTGCTTTTGGAGGATAGCAAGTACTCGCTAGAAGGTTTTGAAAGTGCGAAGTATGTTCTATCACCCCCTTTAAGAAAAAATGAGGATATTGAAATTTTATGGCAAGCGCTCAAAGATGAAGATATAGATATTATTGGAACGGATCATTGTAGTTTTAATTTTAAAGGACAAAAGGATCGTGGCATAAATGATTTCAGCAAAATTCCAAATGGCATACCAGGCGTTGAGCATAGACCAGCCCTTATGTATACCTATGGAGTAGACAAAGGCAGAATTACCAAAGAGCAAATGTGCAGCTTGCTGAGTGAAAATGTTGCTAAGTTATTTGGCATGTATCCTAGAAAGGGCGTCCTGCAAGTCGGTAGTGATGCAGATATAGTGATCTGGGATACTATAACTCCAGGTGTTATATCCAAAGATACTCAAAAGCAAAACGTAGACTATACGCCTTTTGAAGGCTTTGAAACAGTTGGATATGCTAAACATGTGCTTCTTAGAGGTACACATATAGTAGAGGACGGAAATATTATAAAAGAAAACTTTGGAAAGTATATAAAACGGTGTGACTATGGTGTTTAATTTTAGTGTAAACGGACGTAAAGTACAGTCCACTGAAGACAAAAGGCTCATGACCCTTTTAAGAGAAGATTTTGATTTGACATCCGTTAAGAATGGTTGTTCTGAAGGGGCCTGCGGCACTTGTATGGTTTTAGTGGATGGCGTCGCAAAAAAAGCGTGTGTGTTAAAAACAAGCAAGCTTGAGGGTGCTACTATTGTAACGGTTGAAGGCCTTTCTGATCGAGAAAAGGATGTATATGGCTATGCCTTTATGGAAGCGGGCGCTGTGCAATGTGGCTTTTGTACTCCAGGTATGGTCATAAGTGCGAAAGGTCTCCTTGATCAGGTGGAAAATCCAACTGAAGCGCAAATAAAAGTAGCCTTAAAGAATAATATCTGTCGCTGTACAGGATATGTCAAAATTATAGAAGCTGTTAAGCTCTGTGCTCAATTGCTAAGAGAGAATACAGAAGTGCCGAAATGCACCCTTAAAGGGTTAGTGGGGGAAAGTTTAAATAGGATTGACGCCACAGACAAAGTTCTCGGCACCGCAGAATATGTTGATGATATGCGTATAGAAGGTATGATTTATGGTGGGGCCGTTAGAACAAAGTATCCAAGGGCATTGGTTAAAAGCATTGATAGCAGTGAAGCAAAAAAACTGCAAGGCGTTTACGCAGTCATTACTGCAGAAGATCTTCCGGGAGCTCAAAAAATCGGTCACATCAAAAAAGACTGGGATATACTCATTGCGGAAGGCAAAGTAACCCACTGCATTGGAGATGCTATAGTTTTAATAGCAGCACAGACTGTGGAAATATTAGAGAAAGCCAAAGCGTTGGTTAAGATTGACTTTGAAGAATTTCCGCCTGTTACCTGCCCGGAAGATGCAATGAAGGGTGATGCTCCGGAAATTCATCCCAGTGGAAATATACTGGCAACGGAGAACTTAGTATTTGGAAATGCGGATAAATTTATAAAAAGCTCAAAATATGTCGTTACAAATAAATACAGTACACCTTTTACGGAACATGCGTTTTTAGAAACGGAAACAGCCGTTGCGACACCCGATGGCAATGATGGCATTATCATCTATTGTGCAGACCAAGGCATTTATCAAACGCGAAAAGAATGTGCTGAGGCTCTCGGATTGGATCAAAGTAAAGTAAGGGTTATCAGTAAAATAGTTGGTGGCGGGTTTGGCGGAAAAGAAGATATGACTGTTCAACACCACGCCGCAATACTTGCATATATATGCAATAAACCTACTAAGGTTGCATTAAGTCGCAGAGAAAGTATACTGGTACACCCAAAACGACACGCTATGGAGCTAGAAATTACAACCGCCTGTGATGAAAATGGAGTCTTGACAGCTATGAAAGCTACTATCATTGCAGATACAGGTGCTTATGCATCGCTTGGGGGACCAGTACTACAACGGGCTTGTACCCATGCGGCGGGTCCTTACAATTATCATAATATAGACATCGTTGGAAAGGCAGTTTATACAAATAATCCACCGGCTGGTGCATATCGAGGATTTGGCGTAACGCAAAGTTGCTTTGGAACAGAATGCAATTTGAACCAGCTTGCAAAATTGGTGGGCGTAACGCCTTGGGAAATAAGACATAGAAATGCAATTAGACCGGGACAGGTACTTCCTAATGGTCAAATAGCAGATGCCTCTACAGCATTTGTTGAAACTTTAGAGGCAGTAAAGGAAATATGTGCGCAAAATCCTAAAGCGGGAATTGCTTGTGCCATGAAAAACAGTGGTTTGGGCGTAGGACTTCCAGATGTTGGACGGTGCAAACTCATTGTTCAGGATAATAAAGTATATATTC